>NZ_JBDYQK010000035.1:0-34352 GCF_043832615.1 Klebsiella sp. KE9456 | reverse complement strand
GGCAAGAGGCCCTAAGGTCCCCCTCTTTGGTCTTGCGACGTTATGCGGTATTAGCTACCGTTTCCAGTAGTTATCCCCCTCCATCGGGCAGTTTCCCAGACATTACTCACCCGTCCGCCACTCGTCAGCAAAGCAGCAAGCTGCTTCCTGTTACCGTTCGACTTGCATGTGTTAGGCCTGCCGCCAGCGTTCAATCTGAGCCATGATCAAACTCTTCAATTTAAGTTTGATGCTCGTGAATTAAACTTCGTAACGAATTACGTGTTCACTCAGAGACTTGGTATTCATTTATTGTCCGAAGACATTAAGAATCCATGTCACTTTGAGTGCCCACACAGATTGTCTGATAAATTGTTAAAGAGCAGTTGCGACGCGCTTTAGCGCTCTGTCGCGAGGTGGCGTATATTACGCTTTCCTCTTTCAGAGTCAACCCTGAATTTCAGGATTTTTCTCTTTAATCAACCGGCTGTTTGTGTGAAGTGATTCACATCCGCCGTGTCGATGGAGGCGCATTATAGGGAGTTCTCCGCAGGCCGCAATAGAAAAATGACAGAAAAATGACTGACTGCTGCATTCCCCAGCAAAACCCCGCCTTATACCCTTTTACACACAGAGTTATCCACAATCCTGGCGATCATTTCCTGAATCTCTCCTTAATAAAGACGCGCTCAATACAGGAATAAAAGGGTATCGAATGGAAAAAGAAAAATTCGCGAGCGTTGCGCAAACGTTTTCGTTACAATGCCACCGCAAAACAAGGATGCCCCGTAAGGGGCGTTAGCTGAGTTTTTCATGAAGAATTCAGCTAACGCTCTCTCTGTAATAGTCAAATCCAGGGGATTTACCATGCAACAACGTCGTCCAGTCCGCCGCGCTCTGCTCAGTGTTTCTGACAAGGCCGGTATCGTCGAATTCGCCCAGGCACTTTCCGCACGCGGTGTGGAGCTGCTGTCTACAGGGGGCACTGCCCGTCTGTTAGCAGATAAAGGTCTGCCGGTGACCGAAGTTTCCGATTACACCGGTTTCCCGGAAATGATGGATGGACGCGTGAAGACCCTGCATCCGAAAGTACACGGCGGGATTCTCGGTCGCCGTGGTCAGGATGATGGCATTATGCAACAACACGGTATCGCGCCAATCGATATGGTTGTTGTTAACCTGTACCCGTTCGCCCAGACCGTCGCTCGTGAAGGCTGCTCGCTGGAAGATGCCGTAGAGAACATTGATATCGGCGGCCCGACCATGGTGCGCTCCGCTGCCAAGAACCATAAAGATGTCGCTATCGTTGTAAAGAGCAGCGACTACGACGCCATTATTAAAGAGATGGATAGCAACGATGGTTCACTGACCCTTGATACCCGTTTCGATCTCGCCATTAAAGCCTTCGAACACACCGCTGCCTACGACAGCATGATTGCCAACTACTTCGGCAGCATGGTTCCGGCATATCACAGTGAAAGCAAAGAGGCCGCTGGCCGCTTCCCGCGTACCCTGAATCTGAACTTCATTAAGAAGCAGGATATGCGCTACGGCGAAAACAGCCACCAGCAGGCAGCCTTCTATATAGAAGAGAATGTGCAAGAAGCATCTGTTGCGACCGCGCAGCAGGTACAGGGCAAAGCGCTCTCCTACAACAACATCGCCGATACCGACGCGGCGCTGGAGTGTGTGAAAGAGTTCAGCGAGCCCGCCTGCGTCATCGTGAAGCACGCTAACCCGTGTGGCGTGGCGGTAAGCACTTCTATTCTCGACGCTTACGATCGCGCATACAAGACTGACCCGACCTCCGCATTCGGCGGCATCATCGCGTTTAACCGCGAACTGGATGCCGAAACGGCACAGGCCATCATCTCCCGTCAGTTTGTCGAAGTGATCATTGCGCCTTCCGCATCTGAAGATGCCCTGAAGATTACCGCCGCCAAACAGAACGTGCGCGTCCTGACCTGTGGTCAGTGGGCCGAGCGCGTCCCGGGCCTGGACTTCAAACGAGTCAACGGCGGTCTGCTGGTTCAGGATCGTGACCTGGGTATGGTGACCGAAGGCGAACTGCGCGTAGTGTCCAAACGTCAGCCGACCGAACAAGAGCTGCGTGACGCGCTGTTCTGCTGGAAAGTAGCGAAGTTTGTGAAATCCAACGCGATTGTGTACGCGAAAGAGAATATGACTATCGGTATTGGCGCGGGCCAGATGAGCCGCGTTTATTCCGCGAAGATCGCCGGTATTAAAGCGGGCGATGAAGGACTGGAAGTAAAAGGTTCCGCAATGGCCTCTGACGCGTTCTTCCCGTTCCGCGACGGTATTGATGCTGCGGCCGCTGTTGGCGTGAGCTGCGTGATCCAGCCCGGTGGCTCCATCCGTGATGATGAAGTCATTGCCGCCGCTGACGAACACGGCATCGCGATGATCTTCACCAACATGCGTCACTTCCGCCATTAATTCACGGAGCAGACAATGAAAGTATTAGTAATCGGCAACGGCGGGCGCGAACACGCCCTGGCGTGGAAAGCGGCGCAGTCGCCGCTGGTTGATACCGTTTTTGTCGCCCCAGGTAACGCGGGGACCGCGCTGGAACCGACGCTGAAGAACGTGGCTATTGGCGTCACGGATATTCCCGCGCTGCTGAACTTTGCTCAGAGCGAAAAAATTGACCTGACCATCGTCGGCCCGGAAGCGCCGCTGGTGATTGGCGTAGTGGATGCGTTCCGTGCCGCAGGGCTGAAAATCTTCGGCCCAACCGAAGGCGCGGCACAGCTGGAAGGCTCCAAAGCCTTCACCAAGGATTTTCTCGCCCGTCATAAAATTCCGACGGCGGAGTATCAGAACTTTACGGAAATTGAGCCCGCACTGGCCTACCTGCGCGAGAAAGGCGCGCCGATCGTCATTAAAGCCGACGGACTGGCCGCCGGAAAAGGCGTGATTGTCGCCATGACGCTGAACGAGGCCGAAGCCGCCGTTCATGACATGCTGGCGGGTAACGCGTTTGGCGACGCGGGACACCGTATCGTGATCGAAGAGTTCCTCGACGGTGAAGAAGCGAGCTTCATCGTGATGGTCGATGGCGAACATGTGTTGCCAATGGCCACCAGCCAGGATCACAAACGCGTCGGCGATGGCGATACCGGGCTGAATACCGGCGGTATGGGCGCCTACTCTCCGGCGCCGGTGGTGACCGACGAGGTTCATCAGCGCACGATGGAGCGTATCATTTGGCCAACCGTCAAAGGCATGGCGGCGGAAGGCAATACCTATACCGGCTTCCTGTACGCCGGGCTGATGATCGATAAACAGGGCAACCCGAAAGTTATCGAATTCAACTGCCGCTTTGGCGATCCGGAAACCCAGCCAATCATGCTGCGTATGAAATCCGATCTGGTTGAACTTTGTCTGGCCGCCTGCGACGGTAAGCTGGACGAGAAAACGTCCGAGTGGGACGAGCGCGCATCGCTCGGCGTGGTGATGGCGGCTGGCGGTTATCCGGGTGACTACCGCACAGGCGATGTGATCCACGGTCTGCCGCTGGCAGAGGTGGCGGACGGTAAGGTATTCCACGCCGGAACCAAACTGGCGGAAGATGACCGGGTCGTTACAAGCGGCGGTCGCGTACTGTGCGCCACTGCGCTAGGCCATACCGTTGCCGAAGCACAGCAGCGTGCCTACGCGCTGATGGCAGATATCCACTGGGATAACTGCTTTAGCCGCAAAGACATCGGCTGGCGCGCCATTGAGCGTGAGCAGAACTAGCGGCTGAGTTTTGCCAGCAGCGTTTTGCGCGTAATGCCCAACTGGCGGGCGGCTTCAGTTTTGTTGCCGCCCGTTTTTTCCAGTGCCGCCAGAATCACCTCTTTCTCCACTTCCACCAGCGGCTGAATAACTTCCTCAGATAGCGACGATGCTGGGATCGACGCACCAGTAATCGCCAACGGTAGCTCGCGTTCAGAAATATACTCCCCGGTAAGCAGAACCACCGCCCGCTCCACTGCGTTTTCCAGCTCGCGAATATTTCCCGGCCAGTCGTGGTGAATGAGCAGATCCATCGCCTGCGGCGTAAACCCCTGCACCGTCTTGCGGTTTCGTTCAGCGTAACGTTGCCTGAAATAGTGCGCCAGTTGCGGAATATCTTCACGCCGCTGGCGCAGAGGCGGCACATCGATGGTCACGACATTCAGACGGTAGTAGAGATCCTGGCGAAAACGCCCCGCGTTCACCTCCTGAGCCAAATCGCGATGGGTAGCGGCAATCAGCCGCACATCGACAGAAAGTGTCTGGTTACTGCCAACACGCTGCACTTCGCGCTCCTGAATCGCCCGCAACAGGCGCACCTGCATCAGCGGCGAGATATCGCCAATCTCATCAAGAAACAGCGTACCGCCGTCAGCCTCCACAAAGCGCCCTTCGCGCCGTTTATCGGCGCCGGTAAAGGCGCCCTTTTCGTGGCCAAACAGCTCTGACTCCAGCACAGACTCGTTAAGTGCCGCGCAGTTGAGCGTCACCAGCGGTTTGTGGCTGCGCCCGCTGGCGGCATGCAACGCCCGCGCCACCAGTTCTTTCCCGGTGCCCGATTCCCCCTGAATCAGCACGGTGGCATCCGACGGCGCAACCAGCGCGATATTATTCAACACCGTCCGCATCGCCGGACTGTCGCCCACCATGCCAAACTGCGTCGCCGGACCGGGAGAAGACGCGTTTTCTGGCTGGCGCGTGTGCGCCAGCGCCTGCACCAGCGTTTGTTGCAGACTGTCAAAATCCAGCGGCTTGATGAGATAGTCCAGCGCGCCGGATTTCAGCGCCTCCACTGCGGTACCAACGCTGGAATACGCGGTCATGATCAACACCGGAATCGACGGATTCCAGGCTTTGATCTCTCTCAGGGTTTCGATGCCGTCCATCTCCGCCATACGGATATCGCAAAGCACCAAATCAAATACCCGCTGGCGTACCTGCTCCAGCGCCTGTACGCCATTATGGGCCAGCACAACCCGGTATCCCCAGCCCCGTAACAGCGCCTGTAAGATAGTGCAATGGCTGATATCATCATCCACCACCAGAATATCGACCTGCTTGCCACTCATCCTTGCTCATCCTTCTGTTGCCCGTTAACCGGCAGATAGAGAATAAATACCGCGCCCTTACCAGGGCTACTCTCGACGTGAATCGTTCCGCCGTGCTGCTCAACAATGTTTTGCACTACCGCCAGGCCAAGCCCGGTGCCATCAGCTTTAGTGGTGAAATACGGGGTAAAGATGGCCTGTAGCTGCTCCGCCGTCATCCCCTTGCCGCTATCCGCGACGCTGATTTTCACTCGTCCGTCGCCGCATTCACTCGCCGTCACCGTCATTACGCCATCGCGCCCCATGGCCTGAAGCGCATTGAGATACAGGTTCAGCAGAACCTGATTCAAACGATCCGGATCGGCCTGGATACGGCATAGGGCAGGCTGCGCCGCGAACTGGAGCTTTATCGCCCGGCTGGCGGCATCCTGGCTAACCAGTTGTAACGAATGGGCGATCACCTCATTAAGATCTACCGACTGCCATTTTAAATGGGCGGGACGCACCAGCTCCAGCAGCTCGCTGACGACCCGGTTCAGGCGATCGGCCTCTTTCGCCATCACCTGAGCTAACTGGTACGCTTCGCCGTCAGGCGGAGTACGTTCAGCAAAATACTTTGCCAGCCCTTTGATGGATGACAGTGGATTGCGAATTTCATGTGCGACGCCCGCCGCCAGATGCCCGATCGCCACCAGTTTCTCCTTACGTGCCGTCGCGTCCTGCAGTTGCTTACGCGAACGCTGATAGCGACGAAACCAGAACTGCGCCAGTACCGTTGCCGCCATCACCACGCCTGCCGCGCAGAGCATTATGATCATATTACGCAGGCCGCGAGCCTCAGCGGTATCCAGTTCACGCGCATCAAAGGCAATAAAAATAACCTGAGGCGTTTTAATCGCCTGATCGGCAGATTCGCGTTGCATCATCATGCGCATATGATGCCCGCCATCATCGTTAAGCGGGCGAAACTGACGATAAATTTCCACCGCGGGTTCCGGCTGTTGAAGCCTCCGCCAGCGCGGCTCATTACTAATATGCAACTCACGCATCACGCTCGCGGAATACAGCGATTCACCTACCCTTAGCGGATCGCTATGGGCGATAATTTTGCCGTTCTCATCCGTCAACGCGAACCAGAGAACGCCGGGCTGCCAGGCCATCTCCTCCAGTAGCGTCTGGAGCTGGGTATCATGCATACGCATTCCCATGCCAACACGGGTGCCGGACTCCAGAGCGTGAATCAGTACGCTGCCCTTTTCCTGAATGGTCTGCAACGCGGTTTCATTCTCACGGCCATAATCACGCACGATTAGCACGGAAAACAGGCTCACCAGCAAAAAAATAAGGCCCGTCAATAACCAGCTTAGCCCAACGGCGACGGAATCCTTTGATAACCGCATCACGATCATTGCCACTCCTTCTCCTCAGATACCGATTATCCCAGCAGAAATCATGCCATCTTCCCGGCGGGGCAAACCTGCTTTCAGGCATAAACCGGCAAGACAGCCGAGTAAAAATGACGCATGGCAAAAGGCGTTGCGGGTCATTTTTACTCGTTAATCATCTGCAGATGCTCGGAAAGGTCTTATATCCCGTGGATTTCTCGGTTCGGCACGGAAGATGCAAATACGGAATTAACCATAAAACAAGAGGGGAATAAACCATGAAACGGAACCAAAAACTGACTCTGACGCTCATCGCTCTCGCTGCCCTGACTTTTGGCAGCGGTACCGCCTGGGCACACTGGAATGACGGTTACGGTATGGGTCCGCAGGCCTACGGTATGGGCCCACAGGGATACGGTATGGGCCCGCAGGACTACAGTCAGTTAACTAACGAACAGCAGGCTACTGTGCAGAAACTTTATAACGATTTTTATACGCAAACCGGCGCGCTACGGCAGCAGCTCCTCTCAAAACGCTACGAATACAACGCGTTATTAACCTCGGATAAACCGGACAGCGCAAAAATTGAATCCGTCTCCCAGGAGATGGAGACGCTTGGTCAGCAGCTCGCCCAGCAACGGGCTAAATTTGATGTCGCCCTGGCGCAGGCAGGTATTTCTCGTGGGGAAGGTATGGCGAGTAGTGGTGGCTGCTACGGCGGTTTTCACGGTCACAGAGGAATGTACAACTGGTAAAATTCAGAAGTGTTTCTCCGTCGGCTGCCAGGTGCAGAAGTCTTCGTTTGCCACCAGCAACAGCTGAGATCCTTCCGGTGCTTCCAGCCATGCCACGTTGACCGGCACGGATGAGTGATTCTGGCGGCGTTCAATATGGGCTAACGCCCACCTATCAAGGTCAGGCTTCACGGTCTGACCTTCACAGGTCGTTACCGTATGGTTGGCATGCCAGCGCCCCTGGCGCAATATCACGCGTCCCTGACGCAGCGCATCGCTGGTCTGGCGTATTTGTTCCGCACGATAGCGGTATAGCGCGATCTGTTCGCTGGAAAGCTGCTGCTTTTGCCCGTCGACTTCACGTTGCATAAAGCTGAGTTCACCCTGCGCATCAAAACGGACACGAATATGTTCCGGAGGTTTACCATAGACGTTGAGTTCAATCAGCGCGAGCCGGCCATCCTGCCAACGGTACTCGCTGGTTGAGGTATTGCCATGACGCCACGGACTGAAAGCGGCAAGAAGATGAACCTCGCCATCAGAATCTTTGCGCCAGATACGCATCGCCCCCTGATCATCCGCATAGCCGCTTGCAGTAAACGGCGGGAGAGAAGTGTCGTGGCTGCAGGCAGTGAGCAGCAATATCCCCACCAGCGCCGACACACGACGCCAGGCAGACAAAAGGGGCTGACAAGCCCCTTCGATAAAACTGTACACTGCCACGCGGTCTTACTTAACTGCGTCTTTCAGTGCTTTGCCTGAAACAAACGCCGGTACGTTAGCTGCGGCGATTTTGATTTCATTACCGGTCTGCGGGTTGCGGCCAGTGCGCTCAGCGCGGTGGTTCACTTTGAAGGTACCGAAACCAACCAGTTGAACAGCATCACCTTCTTTCAGAGACTCAGTAATTGCAGCCAGGGTAGATTCCAGGGCAGCTTTTGCCTGTGCTTTGGACAGGTCAGCTTTGTCCGCAATTACATCAATCAGTTGAGTCTTGTTCATAAGTTATCCTTACAATGTGTTTATCGCTTGCTAAGCATCGAGTGCGACGGAAATGCCTGAAAAGCACTCTCCTGCATACACGCACCGATAGCCACGTTTTTTCGCCCCCCAAATGTAGACCAGACGGGGGGCGGAATGGAAGCCTTCAGACGCTACAATTCAGGCGTTAAATCACGTTTTCTGGTCTCATTGCTGAAAATTTATACCAATATTGCTTTCACCGGCCTCGCGGAGGTCTGCACGAAGCCCTTTGATGAGTTCAACATCGCGTTCTTCACAGTCGGCCAAAAGCCGGAAAATCTCCCATTGAATGTCCCATTCTTGTTCCACCGCCGGATTTTCTTTGAGCTCTTCATCGCTCATTTCACGACCCGCCTGGGTCATTTCCAGCATTGCAACCGTGGTAATCGATGTCTTACTGACCTCAACGGCATGTTCGAGGGTTTCCCCACTCAGCCGCGAATGAAGCAGCTCGCTCAATGCAACGCAGGCATCAATCGCCGGGTAAACGCCGTACAGGTCAAAATCGTCAGCAGCCGGAATTGCCTCTTCCAGCTTTTCCAGCTGGCTGTCAAAATTGACCTTTGCATCTTTCACCGTCAGCGTTTCCCAGATCAGATCGAGGATTCGGCGATACAATTGACCATCAGCGAACGCTGTTTGCTGGCAGAACATGGCGTAGTTGGGGTACATCCGCTCGCACAGGCAGGCCATAAAGGTGACGTGCTGCCAGCTTTCCAGCTTCTCCAGACGCAAGTGAATCGGGTTTTGTAACATGATGAATTCTCGAAGTCAGAAATGAGCCGCAGTGTACCTGAATTAGTCGTGATTTGCTTGCCAGCGCATAAACGCCGGACGCTCTGATGCCACCGCATCCGCCCAGCGCGTCGGTTCCGGCAGACGGTAGCCTTGCATACAGCGCTGCACCCACGCCAACGCGCTGTCGGTACTCACGCGATGCCCGGTGGCGATAAACAGCGGGTTACAGCGCGCTTTGCTGCGCCAGACCCAGGCTAACTGCTCGCCTTTGTCCATCAGCGGGGCCAGCGCGCCAGGTTCGGCGGAAAGCGGCTCAAACTTGCCGCACAGCCGTTTTTTCGCTACGCCGATGGTGGGTACATCCATCATCAATCCAAAGTGGCTTGCCACCCCCAGACGACGCGGGTGAGAGATACCGTGCCCATCGACAAAGACTAAATCCGGTTTTTGCGACAGCTGTTGCCACGCCGCCAACAGCGCAGGATACTCGCGAAAGGAGAGGAAGCCGGGGATATACGGCATGGTAGTGGCGATACGCGCCACTTTGTATTCCACCAGCTCAAGCGCTGGATACGTCAACAGCACCATCGCCGCTCGCGTCACTTCACCGCCCTGCTCGAACCCAACATCCGCCCCGGCGATCAGATCCGGCGGATCGCTATCAAGGCGATCCTCGCGGATCACCGACGAGGCGAGTTCAATTTGTTGAGCGCGTAGCGACGCGAGATCCATCATGACTCCTTAGCGGTGGTACTGTTCTGACAAGCGGTGTACCGCATCAGCAAATGCGCCCGCGTGCTCCGGCGGTACATCCTGGTGGATGCCGTGTCCAAGATTAAAGACGTGGCCTTCACCCTGGCCAAATCCGGCGAGAATCGTCGCCACTTCCTCTTCAATGCGCGCCGGTGGCGCATAGAGCATGGACGGGTCCATATTGCCCTGTAGCGCCACTTTATGGCCCACGCGACGGCGCGCGTCAGAAATATCAGTTGTCCAGTCGAGGCCTAACGCATCACACCCGGTTTCCGCCATCGCCTCCAGCCACTGGCCACCACCTTTGGTGAATAACGTGACCGGTACACGGCGACCGTCGTTTTCCCGCAGCAGACCGTCAACGATTTTATGCATGTAATACAGCGAGAACTGCTGGTAATCGCGCCCCGTCAGCACACCGCCCCAGGTGTCGAAAATCATCACCGACTGGGCGCCCGCTTTAATCTGCGCGTTGAGGTACAGAGTGACGCTTTTCGCCAGCTTATCGAGCAGCGCATGCAGCGCCTGCGGATCGGCATACATCATTTTTTTGATGACGGTAAAGGCTTTGCTGCTGCCGCCTTCCACCATGTAAGTCGCCAGCGTCCACGGGCTGCCGGAAAAACCGATCAGCGGAACGTCACCTTTCAACGCGCGGCGGATCGTACGCACCGCGTTCATCACATAGCCCAGTTCGTCTTCCGGGTCAGGAATCGGTAGCTTATCGACATCCGCTTTACTGGCGACTGGCGAAGTAAAGCGCGGGCCTTCCCCGGCCTCAAAATAGAGTCCCAGCCCCATCGCATCCGGGATGGTCAGAATGTCCGAGAAGAGGATCGCCGCATCAAGCGGGTAGCGCCGCAGCGGTTGTAGCGTGACTTCGCACGCCAGTTCGGCGTTTTTACACAGCGACATAAAATCGCCTGCTTGTGCGCGGGTGGCTTTGTACTCCGGCAGATAGCGGCCTGCCTGGCGCATCATCCACACCGGGGTAACATCAACCGGCTGGCGCAATAGCGCGCGCAGGTAACGATCGTTCTTCAGTTCGGTCATTTTGCAGTTCCTTCATTGCGTCAGGGTGCCAGTGTACCATCACTCATACTCAGCCCGACACATTGCCACAGTGTCTTCGATCAAACGGCGTGCCACCGTGCCCGGCGGCGGCAACAACGGAAGATCGTCATAGCGATACCAGCCCGCTTCCAGCAGCTCTTTCTTGTCGATGACTATCTCGCCGCTGTCATACTCCGCCATAAACGCCGTCATCAGCGATTGTGGGAACGGCCAGGGCTGCGAAGTGACATAACGCAGGTTTTTCACCTTAATGCCGCTCTCCTCCATCACTTCGCGGGCAACGGTTTGCTCCAGAGTTTCCCCCACTTCAACAAACCCGGCCAGCACCGTGTGCACACCGTTGCGATGACGGGTATGCTGCGCCAGTAAAATAGAATCATCCCGGCGGATGGCGACAATAATGCAGGGAGCAATCTGCGGATAGTAACGCTCGCGGCAGTGGCTGCACAGCATCGCCCATTCGGTCTTGCTCGGGTGCATAGGGTGACCGCAGTATCCGCAGAATTTGTGCGAACGGTAAAATTCCGCCAGTTGTACCCCCCGCCCCGCCAGTTGAAACAGACCAACATCCTGATCGATGACCTGCCGTACCGATCCCATATCATGCCGCCGATCCTGACAAACCAGCCAGACTGGCTCCCCTTGCCATTCTCCTATCCTCAACGCGGACTGCCCTGCAAGATTAAAATTTACCGCTTCGCCATGTGGTAATTCCCCGCGGGGCAACCATAATTTCTGTTCGTGGCTGACGATCCACCAGCCACAATCTAATTTTTCAATAATACGATCCATATCTATTGCACTACCTTTATTTTGCTGGCACTTTTAACATTATATTTACATTCCGGTGAGCAACGTATTTCTCTTTAAAACTTGCGGAGTCAACCATGTTAAACCAGTTGGAAAACCTGACGGAACGTGTTGGAGGCAACAATCAACTGGTCGATCGCTGGCTACAGGTACGTAAGCATTTGCTCGTGGCTTACTACAATCTGGTTGGCATTAAGCCTGGCAAAGAATCGTACATGCGGTTGAATGAAAAAGCGCTGGATGATTTTTGTCAGGGTCTGGTCGATTACCTTTCCGCCGGACACTTCAGTATTTATGAACACATTATTCGTGAAATGGAAGAGGGAAACCCACGTTCGGCCGCAACGCGCCTCCACGCATTACTGGAAGCCAATACTCAACAGATCATGGAATATTACGACTCCAGTCTGGAGAACGCGATCGATCACGATAATTATGCGGAGTTTCAGCAGGTGCTTTCCGACATCGGTGAAGCGCTGGAAGCACGGTTTACGCTGGAAGATAGGCTCATTCTGCTGGCTTCCGGCAATCATCTGAAGCTTAACGCCCAGGATAAAAGCGGAATTGCAAAGCCTGCTTGAGTTATGAAGCAGTAACGAGTAATTTACATCCATTGCCCCGTCGCCGGGGTTACATCTTGTCGGAGTGCCGTGTGCGAAAGCACAGGCTGAGACCGTTAATTCGGGATCCGCGGAACCTGATCAGGCTAATACCTGCGAAGGGAACAAGAGTAAACTGCTTTATGCGTCAGCCTGTACGGGCAACAAACGCACATCCATTACTCCTCCGTCGTCTGACAAGCCACGTCCTTCACTTTTTGGAATGAGCTATGTCTGCAACAAAATTGACTCGCCGCGAACAACGCGCCCAGGCCCAACACTTTATCGACACCCTGGAAGGCACCGCCTTTCCGAACTCAAAACGTATTTATATGACCGGCTCACAACCGGACATCCGCATTCCGATGCGTGAAATCCAGCTAAGTCCCACGCTCATCGGCGGCAGCAAAGAGAATCCGCAATACGAAGAGAACGAAGCCATCCCGGTCTATGACACCTCTGGCCCCTATGGCGATCCTGATGTCGCCATTAACGTTCAGCAGGGGCTGGCAAAACTGCGTCAGCCCTGGATTGAGGCACGCGCAGACAGCGAAGAATTGACCGACCGTAGCTCGGCGTACACCAAAGAACGTCTGGCCGATGATGGGCTGGACGAGCTGCGTTTTACGGGGCTGCTCACGCCGAAGCGCGCCAAAGCGGGCAAGTGCGTCACGCAACTGCATTATGCGCGTCAGGGGATTGTGACCCCGGAAATGGAGTTCATCGCTATCCGTGAAAACATGGGGCGTGAGCGCATTCGCGGCGATGTATTACGCCAGCAGCATCCGGGCGTTGGATTTGGCGCGCGCCTGCCGGAAAACATCACGCCGGAATTTGTTCGTGACGAAGTGGCCGCCGGTCGCGCGATTATCCCGGCCAACATCAACCACCCGGAATCCGAACCGATGATCATCGGACGCAACTTCCTGGTGAAGGTCAACGCCAATATCGGCAACTCCGCGGTCACTTCCTCCATTGAAGAAGAGGTGGAAAAACTGGTGTGGTCAACGCGCTGGGGCGCAGATACGGTGATGGACCTCTCAACCGGCCGCTATATTCACGAAACCCGCGAGTGGATCCTGCGTAACAGCCCGGTACCGATCGGCACCGTGCCGATCTATCAGGCGCTGGAGAAAGTAAACGGGATCGCCGAAGATCTCACCTGGGAAGCCTTCCGCGACACGCTGCTGGAGCAGGCCGAGCAAGGGGTAGACTACTTCACCATCCATGCGGGTGTGCTGCTGCGCTATGTGCCAATGACCGCAAAACGTCTGACCGGTATCGTCTCGCGCGGCGGTTCGATCATGGCGAAATGGTGCCTCTCTCACCATCAAGAAAACTTCCTCTACGAGCACTTCCGCGAAATCTGCGAAATCTGCGCCGCTTACGATGTCTCGCTGTCGCTGGGCGACGGCCTGCGTCCGGGATCAATTCAGGATGCGAACGACGAAGCGCAGTTTGCCGAGCTGCACACGCTGGGCGAGCTGACCAAAATTGCCTGGGAGTACGACGTGCAGGTGATGATTGAAGGCCCTGGCCACGTACCGATGCAGATGATCCGCCGTAACATGACCGAAGAGCTGGAACACTGCTTTGAGGCGCCGTTCTACACCTTAGGGCCACTGACCACCGATATTGCGCCGGGCTACGACCACTTCACCTCCGGCATTGGCGCGGCAATGATTGGCTGGTTTGGCTGCGCCATGCTCTGCTACGTAACGCCAAAAGAGCACCTCGGCCTGCCGAACAAAGAGGATGTGAAACAGGGACTGATCACCTACAAAATCGCGGCGCATGCCGCCGACCTGGCAAAAGGCCATCCTGGCGCGCAAATCCGCGATAACGCCATGTCGAAAGCCCGCTTTGAGTTCCGCTGGGAAGACCAGTTTAACCTGGCGCTTGACCCGTTCACCGCCCGCGCTTACCACGACGAAACGCTGCCGCAGGAGTCCGGTAAAGTGGCGCACTTCTGCTCCATGTGCGGGCCAAAATTCTGTTCAATGAAGATCAGCCAGGAAGTCCGCGACTACGCGGCGACACAGACCATCGAAGCAGGAATGGCGGATATGTCAGAAAACTTCCGCGTCAAAGGCGGTGAAATCTATCTCAGGAAGGAGGAAGCATAATGTATCAGCCCGATTTCCCATCCGTCCCTTTTCGTTTAGGGCTCTACCCGGTTGTTGATAGCGTAGAGTGGATCGAGCGCTTGCTGAGCGCAGGCGTTCGCACTATCCAGTTACGTATCAAGGATAAGCGCGACGAAGAGGTGGAGGACGATGTATCAGCCGCTATCGTGCTGGGCCGCCG
Source organism: Klebsiella sp. KE9456 (assembly GCF_043832615.1). NCBI lineage: Bacteria > Pseudomonadati > Pseudomonadota > Gammaproteobacteria > Enterobacterales > Enterobacteriaceae > Klebsiella > Klebsiella sp. KE9456. The sequence continues at coordinate 19,881 of NZ_JBDYQK010000035.1, read as the reverse complement.
CTACAATGCCCGCCTGTTCATCAATGACTACTGGCGACTGGCGATCAAACACAACGCTTACGGGGCGCATCTCGGCCAGGAGGATCTGGAAACCGCTGACCTCAGCGCAATCCACAAGGCAGGGCTGCGTCTTGGCGTCTCCACCCACGATGACATGGAAATTGACATCGCGCTGGCGGCTCGCCCCTCCTATATCGCCCTCGGTCATGTTTTCCCGACGCAAACCAAACAGATGCCGTCCGCGCCACAAGGACTGGAACAACTGGCGCGCCATATTGAACGTCTTGGCGATTACCCCACCGTTGCCATCGGCGGGATCGGCCTCGAACGCGCTCCGGCGGTACTGGCAACCGGTGTTGGTAGTATCGCGGTCGTCAGCGCCATTACTCAGGCTGCTGACTGGTGCCAGGCAACGGCACAATTGCTGGAGATAGCGGGAGCCGGAGATGAATGACAGCGATTTTATGCGCTATAGCCGCCAGTTGCTGCTGGAGGATATCGCCATTGAAGGGCAGCAAAAATTGCTCGCCAGCCGGGTGTTAATCGTCGGCCTCGGCGGGCTGGGGTCACCTGCCGCTCTCTATCTGGCCGGGGCCGGTGTCGGCACGCTGGTACTGGCCGATGACGACAAAGTACACGTCAGTAACTTACAACGGCAAATTCTGTTCACCAGCGATGATATCGCCCAACCGAAAACCTCTGCCGCCAGGGCGCGGCTGGCGCAGCTCAATCCGCACATTGCGCTGGTGACATTACAGCAGAGATTAAGCGGCCCGGCGCTGCGGGATGAAGTAACAAAAGCCGATGTCGTGCTGGACTGCACCGATAACATGGTCACCCGACAGGCCATCAATGCCGCCTGCGTCAGCCTTGCAACACCGCTGATTACCGCCAGCGCCGTCGGGCTTGGAGGCCAGCTAATGGTGCTGACGCCGCCATGGGAACAGGGTTGTTATCGCTGCTTATGGCCTGATGCAGCCGAACCCGAACGCAACTGTCGGACAGCGGGCATCATTGGCCCGGTTGTCGGCATGATGGGCACCTTACAGGCGCTGGAGACCATTAAGCTGCTCAGCGGTATGGCAGCGCCGCGTAATATTCTGCGCCTGTTCGATGCCCGCACCGGTAACTGGCGCACTCTCGCATTACAGCGTGCCCATGGATGTCCGGTATGTGGAGGTCAGCATGCGGGTGTGGTTTAACGATGAGCCGTTGCAGTGCGCCGAAGCGACCTCCGTCGCCGCCCTGCTTGCTCAACTGGAACAACAACAGCCAGGCGTCGCGCTGGCGCTCAATCAACAGATCCTGCCGCGCGATCGGTGGGAACATCATCTTCTGCAGGAAGGCGACCATATCCTGCTTTTTCAGGTCATCGCTGGAGGCTGACATGTTACGTATTGCAGATAAAACCTTTGCATCACATCTTCTTACCGGCACCGGTAAGTTCGCCACACCGGAAGTGATGGTGGAGGCGATACGCGCCTCCGGCAGCCAGTTAGTCACGCTGGCGATGAAACGCGTCGATCTGCGCCAGCATAATGACGCTATCCTCGCGCCGCTGCTGGCGGCAGGCGTCAGCCTGTTGCCCAATACCTCCGGGGCGAAAACGGCGGAAGAAGCCGTGTTCGCCGCCCGTCTGGCACGGGAAGCGCTGGCAACAAACTGGCTGAAACTGGAAATCCACCCGGATGCCCGTTGGTTGCTGCCAGACCCGATTGAAACCCTGAAAGCGGCGGAAATTCTGGTGCGTGAAGGCTTTGTCGTGCTGCCCTACTGCGGTGCCGACCCGGTATTGTGTAAACGTCTGGAAGAGGCAGGTTGTGCAGCGGTGATGCCGCTCGGTGCCCCTATCGGCTCCAATCAGGGACTGGAAACCAAAGCCATGCTGGAGATTATTATTGAGCAGGCCACGGTTCCGGTGGTGGTCGATGCCGGTATCGGCGTCCCCAGCCATGCGGCGCTGGCGCTGGAAATGGGTGCCGACGCGGTGCTGGTGAATACCGCCATCGCCGTCGCCGACGATCCGGTGGCGATGGCCCGCGCGTTCCGCCTGGCGATCGATGCCGGATTGCTGGCGCGACAAGCAGGTCCGGGTGCCCGCAGTGCCCTGGCACAGGCCACCAGCCCGCTAACCGGCTTTCTGGAGGCGCTGGCATGAAAACTTTCACTGACCGCTGGCGGCAACTGGACTGGGACGACATTCGCCTGCGTATCAACAGTAAAACACCGCGCGACGTTGAACGCGCGCTGGCGGCGAAACAACTCAGTCGCGACGATATGATGGCCCTGCTCTCCCCTGCCGCCGCTGGCTATCTGGAGCCTCTGGCCCAGCGCGCCCAGCGTCTGACGCGCCAACGTTTTGGCAATACCGTTAGTTTCTATGTCCCGCTCTATCTTTCCAATCTGTGCGCCAATGACTGCACCTACTGCGGCTTCTCAATGAGCAACCATATCAAGCGCAAAACCCTGGACGATGCAGAAATTGCTCGTGAGTGTGCGGCGATCCGCGAAATGGGCTTCGAGCATCTGCTGTTGGTCACCGGTGAACACCGGGGCAAAGTCGGCATGGATTACTTTCGACAGCATTTGCCCGCCATTCGCCGCCAGTTCGCCTCTTTGCATATGGAAGTACAGCCGCTGGCGACGGAAGAGTACGCCGAGCTGAAAACGCTTGGACTGGATGGGGTAATGGTCTATCAGGAGACTTACCATGAAAGTATCTATACGAAACATCATCTGAGAGGGAAAAAACAGGATTTCTTCTGGCGGCTGGATACGCCGGACCGGCTCGGACAAGCGGGAATTGACAAAATTGGCATCGGCGCATTGATTGGTCTTTCCGACAGCTGGCGCGTGGATTGCTTTATGGTGGCGGAACACCTGTTGTGGCTGCAGCAGCACTACTGGCGCAGCCGTTACTCCATCTCTTTTCCGCGATTACGCCCTTGCGCTGGCGGTATCGAACCCGCGTCTCTGATGGATGAACGTCAACTGGTGCAAGCCATTTGCGCTTTTCGCCTTTTGGCCCCGGAAATTGAGCTTTCGCTCTCGACCCGTGAGTCCTCCTGGTTCCGCGATCGGGTCATCCCGCTGGCGATTAACAATGTCAGCGCCTTTTCGAAAACTCAGCCCGGCGGTTATGCTGATAACCATCCTGAACTGGAGCAGTTCGCCCCCCACGATGAGCGCCGCCCTGAAGAGGTCGCCAGGGCGCTGGTTGCCAGCGGACTGCAGCCGGTATGGAAAGACTGGGATAGCTGGCTGGGACGCGCTTCCCAGTCATCATGAAGCGTGATGTAACTGACTGAAATCTTTCCGTGCCAGGTCGTAATAAGAGAAACGGGCGGTGGTGACCAGATGCCCGTTTCTCTATGGTGTTCTCGTCAGCAACGGATGCTGTCCAGGGCGAAATACCTCTCTTCCTCATTTTCGCCCTGCCCCCTTGCAATAACCCCGTGATATCGCAGATGTTCTCTGCAGGATAGTGACAGCCATTCAGCGAAAGGGCTCGGATACTTCTGATGTTAGCAAAGAAGCGATGCCGACAGACTCAGCCAGCCTTACGCAGAGCACAATGCAAACTGTCTTACCAAAAAGAGTTCTGATGAATGGCAGCCCCTTCGTACTGCTCCAGGCGTTCCGTTGTTTTCAGTCGCAAAAAGAAACCGGTTTCATTATTTTGTGATGACTTACACACAATCACCGTAAAGCGGTTGTCCGTCCTGCGAGCCCGCGATAAACATGATTCATCAAGGAACATAAGGGCCACCCATTATGAAGAATATCGTTTTATGCTGTGCCGCAGGTATGTCCACCAGCATGTTGGTGCAACGCATGCAGGCGGCTGCACAACAAAAAGGTGTTGACGTCTCCATCAAAGCCGTACCGGTCGCCGAGTTTAAAGATAATCTTGCGGCAGCCGATATTATCCTGCTCGGCCCTCAGGTGAAGTACGAGCAAGCCAAACTACAGGCGCTGGCGGACCCGTTAGGAAAAAAAGTCGCCGTTATCGATATGATGGATTACGGCATGATGAAAGGTGATGCGGTGCTTGATAAAGCCCTGAAGCTGATGGAATAAGCGATGGAAGATTTAGAGACAATAATCATGGAGCTGCTGGTCAACGCGGGCGCAGCGCGCAGTTCTGCTTTAACCGCGCTGCAACTGGCGCGTAAAGGCGATTTTGCCGCAGCAGAGCAGGCCATGGCGGAGTCCCGTGAGTTTGTCAAACAGGCGCATAAAATTCAGACCCAGCTCATCGGCCTCGACGAAGGCAGCGGTAAGCTTCCGGTCAACCTGATTACCGTGCATTCTCAGGACCACCTGATGAATGCGATGGTCATTCAGGATCTGGCGACCGATATGATTGAGCTCTATCGCCGCCTGCCGCCCCCCCAATAATCCCTGTTCTTTAACAGGCGCCGCAAACGGCGCCTGCATTCTCCTAAAGAAAGCCGTACATCGCTGCAAACACCCAACCAAAGACACAAGAGACGCTGACGCCGATTAACCCGGGCAAAATAAAGCTATGGTTAATCACAAAGCGGCCAATATGCGTCGTACCTGAACGGTCGAACTGAATTGCCGCCAGATCGCTTGGGTAGGTCGGCAAAATATAGTAGCCATAGCAGGCGGGCGCGGAAGCAACGATATAGGCCGGGTCAACGCCAATCGCCAACGCGACCGGAACAATCGCCGCCAGCGCCGCCGCCTGGGAGTTAACAAACTTGGACACCAGCAGCAGAACGATAGCGTAGGCCCACGGATACTCTTTAACCATCTCTCCGAGCACGCCTTTAATTTCGCTCATATGGGCGCCGAACATGGTTTCCGCCATCCACGCAATGCCATACACCGCGACAATGGCGATCATCCCCGAACGGAAGACCTCATTTTTCGAAATCGACGCTGGATTGGTTTTGGTAATGATGATAATGAGCGCCCCGGAGAACAACATGAACATCTGGATCACCAGAACCATCGACAGCGGTTTGCCATCGAACGCCGGACGCAGTTCGGAAAAAGCGCCGAGTAAGGCGACAACCGCGATAGACGCAAGGAAAATCCACATTGCAATCCAGTTGCTGGTCGGCAGCTTTTTATCCAGCAACGTAGCCGTATCGCCATATACGTAATGGTGATTTTCCGGCACAGCAATAAAGGCCTGGAAGGCTTCGTCTTTATCCAGGTCCTTACCGCGGAACCAGCTAAAGATACCAATCGCCAGGATGCCCAGCAGCGTTGATGGAATGGTTATCGACAGCAGATCGAGAAACTCAAGGTGCCTGCCGTTAAAAGTAAAATTGCCAAGCATAGCCACCAGCGAGACGACCGCAACGGAAACCGGACTGGCAATAATGCCCATCTGGGCGCCAATCGAGCTTGCCGCCATCGGCCGCTCCGGGCGAATGTTATTTTTAATCGCAACGTCGTAAATAATCGGCAGGATAGTATAAACCACATGCCCGGTACCGCAGAGTATCGTCAGCGTACAGGTGACGAATGGCGCCACGATCGAGACATATTTTGGGTTGCGTCGCAGAAGCTTTTCGGCAATCTGCAGCATAACATCTAAACCACCGGAAGCCTGTAGCGTTGCCGACGCGGCCACCACTGCGATAATCACCAGCATGACATCGATGGGTGGTTTACCCGGTTTTAGATGAAAGACAAAGACTAAAATAACCAGCCCGATGCCGCCTAACAGGCCGAGCGCAATGCCGCCTTTTCTCGCGCCATAGAACAGACAGATTAAGATAATAATGAGTTGTATAGTAAATTCCATGCATCCCCCAGAGGCTATGGCTATACACAAAACCTTTCAAGATGCATCGTGACCGCAAAGCAAGTAACAAATTCGTCGCAACGAATTTGACCGGCCAGAAGCTCGCCTCCCGTGAGAGGCAAGCAATCTCCCATTTAATCGCGCCAGCATAAGATAACCAGGTGACTGGGATTTCAATGGGCAGTCACTAATGACACCGTTCGAACGATAACGCGTATATCCATTAAATAACGACAGTACTCCATTTTCCGCTTTGTTTTTATTTGCTCACCTCCTCCAGCCTACAGGCACAGCAATCCCCCTCAGTTGCGGTAAACTGAAAAGGATGAGGAAAAGTAATCACGTGATTATTTAATTTTTTTAACTATATAGAGTTTGCAAAACTTGTTTTTTGATACATGTAGAATTTTTATCTATTAATGAGCAACGGTCTAAAGAAATAGACAATATGCCAGTCACACTTCATGTTGCGTATGCGTTAACTGCGTCTCATCCCTGAGCTTCAGCCCCTTCAGTCCTACGCAATCACCGTGCAAATAATTAATCCCTTTCCGACCGCTCGAATTATTTAGCGTATATACCCGTCATACTTCAAGTTGCATGTGCGTTGGCTTTCCTCGTTCACCCCAGTCACGTACTGGAGTACGCTCCCGGGGATTCACTGCGTCGCCGCCTTCCTGCAACTCGAATAATTTAGGGTATAGATAATTATTGGATATGTTTTATTTGCTAATTAATTGCATTAACTATATTAATAAAATGTAATTCAAAGGTAGATAAAATAAATAAAGACGCTAATCGGTGGAATAGAAAAGGTGGCGGGTTTCATGTGCTGTTCTTACATGCCGCTGTCAGTATGGTTACTGCATCAACACCGTTAAAAACGTGCAGCAATAAAAAAAGCCAGTCAGGAAACCTGACTGGCTTTTTAAGGGATTAGCGAATCAACGCTTAATCGTTATCGGAACCGCCCAGACCGGCGTTCAGCAGCTCTGCCAGGTTAGCAGACGCTTCTTCCACGCTCACCTGCGGTGCAGCCGGGAGTTCACCCGCAGCACGGCGGCGCATACGATCCTGGTGGTACGCATAACCGGTACCGGCCGGGATCAGACGACCCACGATAACGTTCTCTTTCAGGCCACGCAGTTCGTCGCGTTTACCCGCAACGGCTGCTTCAGTCAGGACACGCGTGGTCTCCTGGAACGATGCCGCAGAGATGAAGGACTCGGTTGCCAGAGACGCTTTGGTGATACCCAGCAGATCGCGGGAGAACGTTGCACCCACTTTGCCGTTCGCTTCCAGGTCGCGGTTAGCGATCTTGACGCGGGAGTATTCAACCTGCTCGCCTTCCAGGAAGTCGGAGCTACCTGCGTTTTCGATGGTGGCTTTACGCAGCATCTGACGAACGATAACTTCGATGTGTTTATCGTTAATCTTAACGCCCTGCAAACGGTATACGTCCTGTACTTCGTTAACGATGTAACGCGTAACAGCATGAACACCACGCAGGCGCAGAATGTCGTGCGGCGCTTCCGGGCCATCGGAAACCACGTCACCACGTTCTACACGTTCACCTTCGAACACGTTGAGCTGACGCCATTTCGGAATCATCTCTTCGTACGGCTCGCTACCGTCTACCGGGGTGATAACCAGACGACGTTTACCTTTGGTTTCTTTACCGAAGGAAATGATGCCGCTGATTTCAGCCAGGATTGCCGGCTCTTTCGGACGACGCGCTTCGAACAGGTCAGCAACGCGCGGCAGACCACCGGTAATATCCTTGGTACCGCCAGATTCCTGCGGAACACGCGCCAGGGTGTCACCAGAGCTGATCTGTACGCCATCTTCCAACTGAACAATCGCTTTACCCGGCAGGAAGTACTGCGCAGGCATATCGGTGCCAGGGATCAGAACGTCGTTACCCTGAGCATCAACGATTTTCAGCGCCGGACGCAGATCTTTACCACCGCTAGTACGCTCTGCGGAATCCAGAACCACCAGAGAAGACAGACCGGTCAGCTCGTCAGTCTGACGCGTAATGGTCTGGCCGTCGATCATGTCAGTAAAGCGGACGAAACCACTGACTTCGGTGATAACCGGCATGGTGTGCGGGTCCCAGTTTGCAACGGTTTCGCCGCCGGCAACCTGCTCGCCATCACCTTTCGCCATAACAGAGCCGTAAGGCACTTTATAGCTCTCTTTGGTACGACCGAATTCGTCGATCAGTTTCAGCTCGGTGTTACGGGAGGTGATAACCAGTTTACCGCTGGAGTTCACAACCGACTTCGCATTGCTCAGACGGATGCTACCTTTGTTTTTCACCTGGATGCTGGATTCAGCAGCCGCACGAGATGCCGCACCACCGATGTGGAACGTACGCATCGTCAGCTGTGTACCCGGCTCACCGATGGACTGTGCCGCGATAACGCCGATAGCTTCACCTTTGTTGATGATGTGGCCACGCGCCAGGTCACGACCGTAGCAGTGCGCACATACACCAAAGTCGGTGTCACAGGATACAACGGAACGCACTTTAACGGCGTCAACAGAGTTCTCTTCCAGCAGGTCACACCACTGTTCGTGCAGCAGCGTGTTGCGCGGAACCAGAATATCTGCGGTGCCCGGCTTCAGTACGTCTTCAGCAGTCACACGACCCAGTACGCGATCGCGCAGCGGCTCTTTAACGTCGCCACCCTCGATAACCGGCGTCATCAGGATACCTTCGTGCGTGCCGCAGTCGTCTTCAGTCACCACCAGATCCTGCGCAACGTCAACCAGACGACGAGTCAGGTAACCGGAGTTCGCTGTTTTCAGTGCGGTATCCGCCAGACCTTTACGCGCACCGTGCGTGGAGATGAAGTACTGGAGTACGTTCAGACCTTCACGGAAGTTCGCGGTGATTGGCGTTTCGATGATGGAGCCATCTGGCTTCGCCATCAGACCACGCATACCAGCCAGCTGACGAATCTGTGCCGCAGAACCACGCGCACCGGAGTCGGCCATCATGTAGATGCTGTTGAAGGAAACCTGCTGCTCTTCCTGACCGTCACGGTTAATCACGGTTTCGGTTTGCAGGTTGTCCATCATCGCCTTGGATACACGATCGTTCGCCGCAGCCCAGATATCGATAACTTTGTTATAGCGTTCGCCCGCGGTGACCAGACCAGACTGGAACTGTTCCTGGATCTCAGCAACTTCGGCTTCCGCTTCGGAGATGATCTCGTGTTTCTTCTCCGGGATAACCATATCGTCGATACCAACGGATGCACCTGAACGCGCTGCATAAGCAAAGCCGGTGTACATCGTCTGGTCCGCAAAAATAACGGTCGGTTTCAGGCCCAGAATACGGTAGCAGGTGTTCAGCATTTTGGAGATCGCTTTCTTGCCCAGCGCCTGGTTGACGATGGAGAAAGGCAGACCTTTCGGTACGATCATCCACAGAATGGCACGGCCAACGGTCGTGTCTTTCAGGCTGGTGTGCGCAACGAATTCGCCGTTAGCATCTTTTTCGTATTCAGTGATACGCACTTTAACGCGCGCATGCAGAGAGGCCAGGCCAGCGCGATAAATACGCTCAGCTTCTTTCGGGCCAGTCAGCACCATGCCTTCGCCTTTGGCGTTAACACAGTCACGGGTCATATAGTACAGACCCAATACCACGTCCTGAGACGGAACGATGATAGGTTCTCCGTTCGCCGGGGACAGGATGTTGTTGGTAGACATCATCAGCGCACGCGCTTCCAGCTGGGCTTCCAGCGTCAGCGGTACGTGAACAGCCATCTGGTCACCATCGAAGTCGGCGTTATATGCCGCACAAACCAGCGGGTGCAGCTGGATAGCTTTACCTTCGATCAGTACCGGTTCAAATGCCTGGATACCCAGACGGTGCAGTGTTGGCGCACGGTTCAACAGTACCGGGTGTTCGCGGATCACTTCGTCCAGGATATCCCACACGACAGCTTCTTCACGCTCAACCATTTTCTTCGCGGCTTTGATGGTGGTGGCGAGGCCACGCAGTTCCAGCTTGCCGTAGATGAACGGTTTGAACAACTCCAGCGCCATTTTCTTCGGCAGACCGCACTGATGCAGACGCAGGTATGGACCTACGGTGATAACAGAACGACCGGAGTAGTCAACACGCTTACCGAGCAGGTTCTGACGGAAACGACCCTGTTTACCTTTGATCATGTCGGCCAAAGATTTCAGAGGACGTTTGTTAGAACCGGTGATCGCACGACCGCGACGACCGTTATCCAGCAGGGCGTCAACCGCTTCCTGCAGCATACGTTTTTCGTTGCGTACGATGATGTCCGGCGCAGCCAGATCCAGCAGACGTTTCAGACGGTTGTTACGGTTGATCACGCGACGATACAGATCGTTCAGATCCGACGTGGCGAAACGACCACCATCCAGCGGAACCAGCGGACGCAGGTCTGGCGGCAGAACCGGCAGAACGGTCAGGATCATCCACTCTGGTTTGTTACCAGACTGAACGAACGCTTCCAGCAGTTTGATACGCTTGGTCAGCTTTTTACGCTTGGTTTCGGAGTTGGTTTCTTCCAGCTCTTCACGCAGCGTTTCGCACTCTTGCTCCAGATCCATGCTTTTCAGCAGGGCCTGAATAGCTTCCGCACCCATCTTGGCGTCGAATTCGTCACCGAACTCTTCCAGCGCGTCCAGATACTGTTCTTCAGTCAGGATCTGCTGGCGTTCCAGGTTAGTCATACCGCCTTCGATAACCACATAGGATTCGAAGTACAGTACGCGTTCGATATCGCGCAGCGGCATATCGAGCAGCAGGCCGATACGAGACGGCAGAGATTTCAGGAACCAGATGTGAGCAGTCGGAGACGCCAGCTCGATGTGGCCCATACGCTCACGGCGTACTTTAGTCTGGGTCACTTCAACGCCACACTTCTCACAGATCACACCACGGTGTTTCAGGCGCTTGTACTTACCGCACAGGCACTCGTAATCTTTTACCGGCCCGAAGATACGGGCGCAGAAAAGGCCGTCACGCTCAGGCTTGAACGTACGGTAGTTGATGGTTTCCGGCTTTTTAACTTCACCGAAAGACCATGAACGGATCATGTCTGGCGAAGCCAGAGCAATTTTGATCGCATCAAACTCTTCGGTTTTAGTTTGCGCTTTCAGAAACTTTAATAAGTCTTTCACGGATTTGCTCCCGTCGGAGTTAGCACATTCCGCTGCCGGGTATTACCCCGGCAGCAGTGACCTGTTTGAGCGAGAATTACTCGTCTTCCAGTTCGATGTTGATACCCAGCGAACGAATCTCTTTCAACAGAACGTTGAAGGATTCCGGCATGCCCGGTTCCATCTGATGGTTGCCGTCCACGATGTTCTTATACATCTTAGTACGGCCGTTCACGTCATCAGACTTAACGGTGAGCATTTCCTGCAGGGTGTATGCTGCGCCGTATGCTTCCAGCGCCCACACTTCCATCTCCCCGAAGCGCTGACCACCGAACTGCGCCTTACCACCCAGCGGCTGCTGAGTAACCAGGCTGTAGGAACCGGTGGAACGAGCGTGCATTTTGTCATCAACCAGGTGGTTCAGTTTCAGCATGTACATGTAGCCAACGGTAACCTGGCGCTCGAATTGCTCACCGGTACGACCGTCGAACAGGGTGATCTGACCGGAAGTCGGCAGGCCGCCCAGCTGTAACAGTTCCTTGATTTCAGACTCTTTCGCACCGTCGAACACCGGCGTTGCGATTGGCATACCTTTACGCAGGTTTTCAGCCAGACGCAGAACTTCTTCATCGCTGAAGGTATTCAGGTCAACTTTCTGACGAACGTCAGCGCCCAGATCGTACGCACGCTGGATGAATTCGCGCAGTTTCGCGACTTCCTGCTGCTGCTTGATCATCGCGTTGATCTTATCGCCGATGCCTTTTGCAGCCATACCCAGGTGGGTTTCCAGAATCTGACCGATGTTCATACGAGACGGTACGCCCAGCGGGTTCAGTACGATGTCTACCGGCGTGCCGTTTTCATCGTAAGGCATATCTTCGATCGGGTTGATCTTAGAGATAACACCCTTGTTACCGTGACGACCTGCCATTTTGTCACCAGGCTGAATCTGACGTTTAACAGCCAGATATACCTTAACAATCTTCAGCACGCCCGGTGCCAGATCGTCGCCCTGGGTGATTTTGCGGCGTTTCGCTTCGAGTTTTTTCTCGAACTCGTGTTTCAGTTCGTCATACTGCTCAGCCAGCTGTTCCAGCTGATTTTGTTTCTCTTCGTCGGTCAGGCCCAGTTCCAGCCAGCGATCGCGCGGCAGTTTGTCCAGCTTCTCAGCTTCAATGCCGCCAGCGACCAGTACCGCGTAGATACGGCCAAACAGACCAGCTTCGAGGATCTGCAATTCTTCAGACAGGTCTTTCTTCGCCTGCTTCAGCTGCATCTCTTCGATTTCCAGCGCACGTTTGTCTTTCTCTACGCCATCGCGAGTAAAGACCTGAACGTCGATAATGGTACCGGAAACACCGTTTGGTACGCGCAGAGAAGAGTCTTTAACATCAGACGCTTTCTCACCGAAGATCGCGCGCAGCAGTTTCTCTTCCGGCGTCAGCTGGGTTTCACCTTTCGGCGTTACCTTACCGACCAGAATGTCGCCGCCGGTCACTTCCGCACCAATATAAACGATACCGGATTCATCCAGTTTAGAGAGCGCAGCTTCACCCACGTTCGGGATATCAGCGGTAATCTCTTCCGGCCCCAGCTTGGTGTCACGGGACACACAGGCCAGTTCCTGAATATGGATGGTGGTGAAACGGTCTTCCTGGACAACACGCTCAGAAACGAGGATGGAGTCTTCGAAGTTGTAACCGTTCCACGGCATGAACGCGACGCGCATGTTCTGACCCAGCGCCAGTTCACCGAGGTCGGTGGACGGACCGTCAGCCAGCACATCGCCGCGATCAACCGGCTCACCCAGAGAAACGCACGGCATCTGGTTGATGCAGGTGTTCTGGTTAGAGCGGGTGTATTTGGTCAGGTTATAGATGTCGATGCCTGCTTCGCCCGGGTACATCTCGTCTTCGTTAACTTTAATAACGATACGGGACGCATCCACGTACTGAACGGTACCACCACGTTTCGCAACCGCGGTTACACCGGAGTCAACGGCAACAGCACGTTCCATACCGGTCCCCACCAGCGGCTTATCGGCGCGCAGAGTCGGAACCGCCTGACGTTGCATGTTCGCACCCATCAATGCACGGTTGGCGTCATCGTGTTCCAGGAACGGGATCAGGGACGCACCGACGGAAACCACCTGCTGGGTGGAAACGTCCATGTAGTCAACCTGGTCGCGGCTGAACAAGCTGGATTCGCCTTTGCTACGGCAGGTAACCAGATCTTCTACAAAGTGGCCTTCATCATCCAGGTTGGAGTTCGCCTGAGCGATAACGAAATTACCTTCTTCGATAGCAGACAGGTAATGAATTTCGTCAGTCACCACGCCGTCGGTAACTTTACGATACGGCGTCTCAAGGAAACCGTATTCGTTAGTCTGTGCGTACACGGACAGGGAGTTGATCAGACCGATGTTCGGACCTTCAGGCGTTTCGATAGGACACACGCGACCGTAGTGAGTCGGGTGTACGTCTCGAACTTCAAAGCCTGCGCGTTCACGGGTCAGGCCGCCAGGGCCGAGAGCGTAGATACGACGTTTGTGCGTAATCTCAGACAGCGGGTTGTTCTGGTCCATAAACTGAGACAGCTGGCTGGAGCCGAAGAACTCTTTCACTGCCGCAGAAATCGGTTTGGCGTTGATCATGTCCTGAGGCATCAGGGTATCCAGATCGCCCAGAGACAGACGCTCTTTCACCGCGCGCTCAACGCGCACCAGGCCAACGCGGAACTGGTTTTCCGCCATTTCGCCTACGGAACGGATACGACGGTTGCCGAGGTGGTCGATATCGTCGACTTCGCCTTTACCGTTACGGATATCAATGAGCTTCTTCATCACGTCAATGATGTCGTCTTTGCTCAGGATACCGGAACCTTCAATTTCGTCGCGCAGCAGAGAACGGTTGAACTTCATACGACCAACCGCAGACAGATCATAGCGGTCTTCGGAGAAGAACAGGTTCTCAAACAGGCTTTCAGCCGCTTCACGCGTCGGCGGCTCACCCGGGCGCATCATGCGGTAGATTTCTACCAGCGCGCTCAGACGATCGTTGGTCGGGTCGATACGTACCGTTTCAGAAATGTACGGGCCGTGATCCAGATCGTTGGTGAACAGGGTTTCGATGCGCTTGTGACCAGACTGACTCAGCTTCGCCAGCAGATCCAGGCTCAGCTCCATATTCGCTGCGCAGATCAGTTCGCCAGTGGATTCATCAACGTAGTCTTTAGACGCCACTTTACCCGCGATGTACTCAACCGGAACTTCGATATGTTTGATATCGTCTTTTTCCAGCTGACGAATATGGCGCGCAGTAATGCGACGACCTTTTTCGACGTACACTTTGCCGTTGGCTTCAATATCAAAGGAGGCGGTTTCACCACGCAGGCGTTCCGGCACCAGTTCCATCTGCAGCTTGTTGTCGCGGATCTCAAAGACCACTTTTTCAAAGAACAGATCCAGAATCTGCTCAGTGGTGTAGTTCAGCGCCCGCAGAATGATGGTGGCTGGCAGCTTACGACGGCGGTCAATACGCACAAACAGACTGTCTTTCGGGTCGAACTCAAAGTCCAGCCAGGAACCACGGTAAGGAATAATACGCGCGTTATACAGGACCTTACCGGAAGAGTGGGTCTTACCTTTATCACTGTCAAAGAAGACGCCCGGACTACGGTGCAACTGAGAAACGATAACACGCTCAGTACCATTGATAACAAAGGTACCGTTGTCGGTCATGAGCGGAATTTCGCCCATGTAGACTTCTTGTTCTTTAATGTCCTTAACGGTGCCTTCCGGCGCTTCGCGCTCGTAGATCACCAGACGCAGTTTGACACGCAGCGGTGCCGAGTAGGTCACGCCACGGATCTGACATTCTTTAACGTCAAAAACGGGCTCGCCCAGACGGTAGCTGACGTATTGCAGCTCAGAATTACCGCTGTAGCTCTTAATCGGGAATACGGAACGGAAAGCCGCTTCCAGACCGTACTGCCCTTCAGGATCTTGCTCGATAAACTTCTGAAACGAGTCAAGCTGGATAGAAAGGAGATAAGGTACATCCAGAACTTGTGGACGTTTACCAAAATCCTTACGAATACGTTTTTTCTCGGTATAGGAGTAAACCATAGGGTTCCTCAGCTCGCTGACAAGTCGACCCATCTGCCTACATAAGGCAGTTTTTTATGCAACACTATTTTGTTGACCGGAAAATGGAACACTTTCCGCAATACCTGTTTCTATCACGCTTAAATCATTTCATTGCGATTTACACAGCCCAGGAATCTGACCTGTCGCAGTATATTAAGTCGTCGATAGAAACAAGCATTGAAAGGCACAGCAGTAGTCAAACAGTGAGAAACGCTACTGGCGCCTTACAGCGCAAAAAGGCTGGTGACTAAAAAGTCACCAGCCATCAGCCTGATTTCTCAGGCTGCAACCGGAAAGGTTGGCTTATTTAACTTCAACTTCAGCGCCAGCTTCTTCCAGAGATTTTTTCAGTGCTTCAGCGTCATCTTTGCTCACGCCTTCTTTCAGGGCAGCCGGAGCAGATTCTACCAGGTCTTTAGCTTCTTTCAGACCCAGGCCAGTTGCGCCACGTACTGCTTTGATAACAGCAACTTTGTTAGCGCCAACAGCTTTCAGAATTACGTCGAATTCAGTTTTTTCTTCAGCAGCTTCAACCGGGCCAGCAGCTACAGCGACAGCAGCAGCAGCGGAAACACCGAATTTTTCTTCCATTGCAGAGATCAGTTCTACAACGTCCATTACGGACATAGCGGATACTGCTTCAATGATTTGATCTTTAGTGATAGACATTTAAATTGTTCCTGAATATCAGAATAAGTTTATACGTAAGCGAGCGTTTTACAAAGATAACTGCGATTAAGCAGCTTCTTTCGCATCGCGTACAGCAGCCAGAGTACGAACCAGTTTGCCAGCCGAAGCTTCTTTCATGGTTGCCATCAGGCGTGCAATTGCTTCTTCGTAGGTCGGCAGAGTTGCCAGGCGGTCGATCTGCGACGCCGGGATCAGCTCACCTTCAAAGGCAGCGGCTTTGACCTCAAATTTTGCATTCGCTTTCGCGAACTCTTTGAACAGACGAGCAGCAGCGCCCGGGTGTTCCATAGAGTATGCAATCAGGGTCGGACCAACAAACGTGTCTTTCAGGCACTCAAATGGAGTACCTTCAACGACGCGGCGCAGCAGGGTGTTACGAACAACACGCATGTAAACGCCAGCTTCACGACCTGCTTTACGCAGTTCAGTCATTTTATCTACAGTTACGCCACGGGAATCCGCAACTACTGCAGACAGCGCGCCTTTGGCTACTTCGCTGACTTCAGCAACAATCGCTTGTTTGTCTTGAAGATTTAAAGCCATTAGCTTTGCTCCTGGATGTTTGCCGGAACTCATGTTCCGGAACTCACTTCACTCTTCTCAACGAGAAGAGCGTCTTAATACGGTGAGCAGAAACAAGCCAGAGTATAAAAAATAATCTTAGCGTTCTGTCACCGTCTACGCAGGGCATTAAGTTTCTTACGAAACACCTGCGGTCTTCGACGGAGGCCTGGATAGGCCAACGACAAAATTCTTTCTATGACTTGCATAGATATCTGCTATTTGCAGAAACGTGGGGGTAAGATTGTAGACAAATCCACCGCCCACGTAAAGGCGAATATTAGTTCGCCACAGTCGCAGTCAAACCGGACTGATCAACGGCGACGCCAGCACCCATGGTGGTGGAGATGCTAACTTTCTTGATGTACACGCCTTTCGCCTGAGTCGGTTTTGCTTTTTTCAGCGCAACCAGCAGAGCTTCCAGGTTTTCTTTCAGTTTGTCAGCGTCAAAGTCCACTTTACCGATGGTGGTGTGGATGATGCCGTTTTTGTCGTTACGGTAACGAATCTGACCGGCTTTAGCGTTCTTAACCGCTTCAGCAACGTTCGGCGTTACGGTACCTACTTTCGGGTTTGGCATCAGGCCACGCGGACCGAGAACCTGGCCCAACTGGCCAACAACGCGCATTGCATCCGGAGAAGCAATAACAACGTCAAAATTCATTTCGCCTTTTTTGATCTGGTCAGCCAGATCTTCCATACCTACCAGTTCCGCGCCAGCAGCTTTCGCGGCTTCAGCGTTCGGGCCCTGAGTAAATACGGCTACGCGAACGGAACGGCCAGTACCGTGCGGCAGTACGGTTGCGCCACGGACGTTCTGGTCAGATTTACGTGCGTCGATACCGAGGTTAACGGCAACGTCTACGCTTTCAACGAACTTAGCGGTAGCCAGTTCTTTCAGCAGCGCGATCGCTTCGTTGATATCGTACTGTTTGGTCGCATCAACTTTCTCGCGAATCACGGACATGCGCTTGGTCAGTTTAGCCATTTCTTAGTCCTCCACTACCAGGCCCATGGAACGTGCAGTACCTTCGATGGAGCGAGTCATCGCTTCAATATCGGCACCTGTCATGTCGGCAGCTTTGGTCTGCGCGATTTCCTGCAGCTGAGCGCGGGAGATTTTACCCACTTTGTCTTTGTTCGGCTTACCAGAACCAGACTTGATACCCGCCGCTTTTTTCAGCAGAACGGCTGCCGGAGGCGTTTTGGTAACGAAAGTGAAAGAACGGTCAGCATAAACGGTAATAACAACCGGAATCGGCAGACCTTTTTCCAGGGATTCAGTTTTAGCGTTGAACGCCTTGCAGAATTCCATGATGTTCACGCCCTGCTGACCCAGTGCTGGACCAACCGGCGGGCTCGGGTTTGCCATACCAGCTGCAACCTGCAGCTTGACGTAGGCTTGTACTTTCTTAGCCATTGCAATTTCCTCGTTTGGGTATAACGCCTGAAAACAGGCTCCCCGTGATATAAAAAATCGTTTTATGGGCCAGACCCATAAAAACAAAAGGCGCGAAATTGTATATCAATTCCGCGCCTCATGCAACGATTAAATCGCTGCTTTTTTGATCGGCAGTTAAGCTTTCTCGACCTGGGCAAAGTCCAGTTCAACTGGCGTCGCACGACCGAAGATAGAAACGGATACCTTCAGACGGGATTTCTCGTAATCGACTTCTTCAACTACGCCGTTAAAGTCGGCAAATGGGCCATCGCTAACGCGTACCATTTCACCCGGTTCGAACAACGTTTTCGGACGCGGTTTATCACCAACCTGTTGCAGCCGGTTCATAATCGCATCGACTTCTTTGTCGCTGATTGGTGCCGGGCGGTCAGACGTACCACCGATAAAACCCATCACACGCGGTACGCTGCGCACCAGGTGCCAGCTTGCATCGTTCATCACCATCTGGACCAGCACGTAACCCGGGAAGAATTTGCGCTCGCTTTTGCGACGCTGACCGCCACGGATTTCGACCACTTCTTCGGTCGGCACCATGACTTCACCAAACAACTCTTCCATATTGTGTAATTTGATATGCTCACGCAGCGAGGTTGCTACGCGGCCTTCAAAACCGGAAAACGCCTGAACGACGTACCAGCGCTTTTTAGGAGCTTCAGACATCTCAGAACCTCAGGCCAGTGATAAAAGATACCAGGCGAACCAGAATACCATCCAGTCCCCACAGGATCAGTGACATTACTGCGGTAACCGCAGCCACAATCAGCGTGGTGTGCAATGTTTCCTGGCGAGTCGGCCAAATGACCTTACGGACTTCGGTACGCGCTTCACGGGCAAAAGCAACCGTTGCTTTACCTTTTGTCGTCAACAGCGCGACACCGCCTGCCGCAGCAATCAGAATCACTACCGCCAGCGCGCGTATTGCCAGCATAATGTCACGATAAAGGAAGTTGCCAACGATGGCCACAATCAGCAGCACGGCAACGATCGCCCACTTCATCGCTTCCAGGCCGCGCCCGCTTCCTTGAGCTTCGGTATTCGCACTCATAAACCAACCTGTCAGAAGTATTCTACAAACATTTTCACCCCGCGTATGCGAGGCAATCCAAACCGAAATGCTCTGTGCGTTTCGGACTTAACGCCCTCTTCAGAGCCTGTCTCAGCAATGATTATGAACCAAAAAATCACTGATGAGCCAGGTTCTGCTGTGAAAGCGTACAAAAAGGGCATCAAATGATGCCCTTTTATTGCGCATTACGTCAAATGTTATCAGCAATTAGCCGAGAACTTTCGCAACCACGCCTGCGCCAACGGTACGGCCGCCTTCACGGATTGCAAAACGCAGACCGTCGTCCATCGCGATCGGGTGGATCAGGGTAACAACCATTTTGATGTTGTCGCCCGGCATTACCATCTCTACGCCTTCCGGCAGTTCGATGGTGCCAGTCACGTCAGTTGTACGGAAGTAGAACTGTGGACGGTAGCCTTTGAAGAACGGAGTATGACGGCCGCCTTCGTCTTTGGACAGAATGTACACTTCAGATTCGAACTTGGTGTGCGGCTTGATTGAGCCCGGCTTAGCCAGAACCTGACCACGTTCGATTTCTTCACGTTTGATACCACGCAGCAGAACACCAACGTTCTCACCGGCACGGCCTTCGTCCAGCAGTTTGCGGAACATTTCTACGCCAGTACAGGTTGATTTCTGCGTGTCTTTGATACCAACGATCTCAACTTCTTCACCTACTTTGATGATACCGCGCTCTACACGACCGGTAACAACGGTACCACGACCGGAGATGGAGAATACGTCTTCGATCGGCAGCAGGAACGGCTTATCAATCGCACGCTCTGGTTCCGGGATGTAAGAATCCAGGTAGCCAGCCAGTTCGATGATTTTCGCTTCCCACTCTGCATCGCCTTCCAGCGCTTTCAGAGCAGAACCACGAACGATCGGGGTGTCGTCGCCCGGGAAATCGTACTGAGACAGCAGCTCACGCACTTCCATCTCAACCAGTTCCAGCAGCTCTTCGTCATCAACCATGTCGCATTTGTTCAGGAACACGATGATGTACGGAACGCCTA
>NZ_JBDYQK010000034.1:0-34354 GCF_043832615.1 Klebsiella sp. KE9456 | reverse complement strand
AAACGTCCCCCTGCCCGTTCACACGCTGTGGATATAACGAATATCCGCGTATTTATAGTGAACGGAACAGGCCACTAAGCCAAACCAGGTGAAAACGAAAAATGCCATTTTCGCCAGAACCACCGATAATGCGTTTGCCACAGGCAAATAAAACAAAAGACAACACCGATAATTTGCTTAAGTGAACGGCATTGAGGCCTTGCCGTCCTTTTTTTTCCCCGGTACATAACGATACGCTCCCGCTGCGGATTCACCGTATAGCTTTGCAGCGTCAACGATGGATCGGTGAGGGAGCATTTTCCGCTGGCAAACGCGGGCAGAGATAAAAGCAACAGCGGCAGGAGGGAGCAAAAGCGCACGACGTCAGGATTCCAGGCAAACCACGAGAGCCTGCAGTATACCGTTTATCGCCGCTAGGTCGCCCAGATCTCACACTGCTTTTGTACCAGACCGATTAATGAACCGCCGTTGGCGACAAACTCTCGCATTTGCTGTGGTTCACTGTGAGACTGCTTCGCCTGGCGCGCAATCGCTTCCAGCGCATTGCTGGCATTCAGTTGACGGGCGCTGAGCGCCAGTTTTTCCGTCAGTTGTAAAATCTCTTCGCGAAATGTTCGCTGCTCGCCGCTGTGAACATGGGTATTGATACCGTCCAGGCCATAGCGGCAGGCCTGATAACGATTGAACGGATAGAGTAAATAGTCATCGGGTTGATGTTTAAACGGACGTTCCGTCAGCAGCCAGCAGGCAATAATCTGAATAAACCCGGCAATATTCACCGCCTGATTTATCGTCAACGGCGTATCCATCACCCGGACTTCGACGGTACCAAACTGCGGGCTGGGGCGAATATCCCAGTGCAGGTCCTTCATGCTGTCGATCATGCCGCTATAGCTCAGACGGCGGAACAGCCCGCGAAAAGCCTGCCAGTTATTCACCCACGGCATCGGGCCGTTATCAGGATAAGCGGCAAAAAGGTTTAACCGCGAGCAGGCAAAACCGCTATCGGCACCGTCAAGCCAGGGAGAGGCCGCGCTTAACGCGATAAAATGCGGGACAAAGCGCGACAGACCATGCAGAAGATAAATCGCATCATCCCCGTTTTGACAACCGACATGCACGTGCTGGCCAAATATTGTCGCCTGTTGCGCCAGATAGCCAAAGTGCTCGACGGTTTGCTGGTAACGTGGGTTGTCGCTAATTTGCTGGCGTTGCCAGGTTTGAAACGGATGCGTTCCACCGCCGCATATTTGCAGATGATGGCGGGCGGCGGCGCGCAGAACCGCCTGTTGAATCGCGCTCAGTTGTACCGTGGCCTGATGGATATCGCGGCATATCCCCGTGGTTATCTCCAGCATGCTTTCGGTAATGTCATGCTTGGCTTCGCCCGCTTTCAGCGTGTTTTGCACATCATTAATCAGCGCGGAGGCGTTCTGGATCAGATCGTAGCCCGGCGGGGTGACGACCTGCAGCTCCAGTTCAATACCGAGGGTAAAAGGCTCGGAACGGCGAAAATCGGGTAAAGGCATAGCGACTCCCTCTTTGGCACAGTCCCTGAAGTATAGAAGGTATGAATTGATTACTGATAAGTTGCATGCAGGGTGACGTTGATTTATAAAATGACGCCGGACGATCATTTTTTTACCGTTGGAAATAGGTTAGTGCAATTGTGCAACAACATTCCCGCTGGTGGTGCAAGAAGATAGGTTTAATTTATTTTTCCATTTAAATCATGATGATAAAATAAGTTTATCTTATTTTATCGGCCGTTTTATCTCTATTTCCCACAAATCCAGAACTGGTATGCATCTTGCCTGTTAAATAGTGACTTATATTTAACAGGGACAATGTGATGCTGAATAAAAAATTACTTTCGCGTAAATGCCATCTCGCCGTTGCTGTTAGCGGGGCATTGGCGTTGTTTGCCTCTTTGTCGACCTATGCCTCAACGTTACGGATCGCCATGACCGCCGCCGACATCCCGCTGACCCTCGGGCAGCCTGACCAGGGCTTCGAGGGGAACCGTTTCACCGGTATTCCACTGTATGATGCGCTGGTTGAGTGGGATCTGTCGCAAGGTGAAAAGCCCAGTGGCCTGGTACCGGGACTGGCGACCGAATGGCACGTTGATCCGCAAAATCAAAGTCGCTGGATTTTCACGCTGCGCCAGGGGGTTAAGTTTCATGATGGCACTGAGGTTAATGCCGATGCCATCGTCTGGAACGTCGATAAGGTGCTGAATAAAAGCGCGCCGCAGTATGCTCCTGGCCAGATTGGCAATACGCTCTCGCGGATGCCGACCCTGAGCGGCGCGGAAAAGATTGATGACCACACCGTGGCGCTTACCACTTCCGAACCGGATGCGTTGCTGCCGTATAACATTACCAACCTGTTTATCGTCTCGCCGACGGCGTGGCAAAAACGGTATGACGCGGTACCGGCCAGCACTGGCGATACCGCCGCCCGGAGTAAGCAAGCATGGACTGAGTTCGCCGCCCATGCGGTGGGCAGCGGTCCGTTCAAAATGGAAAAACTGGTGCCTCGCCAGCAGTTGATCCTCGATAAAAACCCTGATTACTGGAACAAAGATCGCATTCCGCGTGTGGATAAAGTGGTGCTGATTCCTCTTCCTGAGGCTAACGCCCGCACCGCGGCGCTGCTTTCGAAGCAGGTGGACTGGATTGAAGCCCCGGCCCCGGACGCGGTCGATCAAATTAAAGCCCAGGGCTTCAAAATCTACGCAAATAGCCAGCCGCACCTCTGGCCGTGGCAGTTTTCCTTCGAAAAAGGTTCGCCGTGGCGGGATATTCGCGTGCGTAAAGCCGCCAACCTGTGTCTTAACCGCGCGGAACTTAAAAGCTATCTCGGTGGCTATATGACTGAGGCGACCGGCGTCTACGAGGCGAATAGCCCGTGGCATGGTAAACCCACTTTTCAGATCAAATATGACCCGGACACCGCTCGTAAGCTGATGACCGAGGCCGGGTTTAGCGCCAGTAAACCGCTGCATGTTACGGTCGCGACTTCAGCATCTGGCTCCGGGCAGATGCAGCCGCTGCCAATGAACGAGTACATCCAGCAGAGCCTGAAAAGCTGCTTCTTTAATGTCGATATCAAAGTCAATGAGTGGAACACGCTGTTTACCAACTGGCGTCTCGGGGCGAAAGATCCCTCGTCGAAAGGCATCGACGCGATCAACGTCAGCGCTGCAGTGAATGACCCTTATTTCGGCATGATCCGTTTCTCTACCGCCAAAGCCTTCCCGCCGGTAGCCACCAACTGGGGCTATTTCTCTACCCCGGAGACCGAAAAGCTGGCGACGGCGGTGAAACATGCCTTTACCCCGGAGGCCATGGATAAAGCCGCCGCCGAGTTGCATACCGCATTGGTCGATCAGGTGCCGTTCCTGTTTGTCGCCCACGATGTGGGGCCGCGGGCGATATCGCCCGCCGTCACCGGGGTGGTTCAGCCGCAAAGCTGGTTTATCGATTTGAGTCTGGTGAGCAAAAAAGAGTGATCGTAACGGGAGCAAGAGATGATCAATACGCTGCTATATCGCATCCTGCTGGCCGTCCCTACCATGCTCGGGGTCGCGGTGATCTGTTTTATGTTGGTGCAGATAGCACCAGGCGACCCGTTGGTGTCGGTGATGCCGCCGGACGCCTCGGAGGCGCTGCGTCAGACGTTAATGCAAGCCTACGGTTTTGATAAACCGTTGCCGCTGCAGTTTGTTCACTGGCTGTGGCGCGCGCTGCACGGCGATTTGGGTATGTCGGTCGCCACCGGACGCCCGGTTATCGACGAGGTGATGACAGCAGTTGTTTACTCTCTGCGCCTGGCGCTGCTGGCGACGGTTATCGGTTTTGTGCTGGGTAGTTTGTTTGGTTTTGTCGCCGGTTACTTTCGTAACAGCGCAATTGATCGTCTGGCATCGGTACTGTCGGTATTTGGCGTCAGCGTGCCGCACTACTGGCTGGGAATGTTGTTGGTCATCGTTTTTAGCGTCAAATTAGCGCTGCTACCCGCGACCGGCGGCGGGCCGATCGGCGAAGTGGGCTGGCAGTGGGACCGGGAGCATTTGCAATTTATGCTGCTGCCGGCCATTACGCTGTCGGTGATCCCTACCGGAATTATCGCCCGCACTGTCCGCTCACAGGTGGCGGACATTCTCAGTCAGGAATTTATTGTCGGACTGCGAGCCAGGGGGCTCAATGAGTCGCGGATCTTTCTGCATGTGGTGAAAAACGCTGCTCCGACCGCTCTGGCAGTGATGGGCCTGCAGGTTGGCTATCTGATGGGGGGCTCAATTCTGGTGGAGACGGTCTTCTCCTGGCCCGGTACGGGTCTGTTGTTGAATACCGCTATTTTCCAGCGCGATCTGCCGCTATTGCAGGGCACTATCTGGGTGCTGGCGCTGTTCTTTGTGCTGCTTAACCTGCTGGTGGATATTCTGCAAACCAGCCTCGATCCGCGAATTAAGAGGAACTGACGATGGTGGATACCGCAACGGGCAAAGAGATCCCCGTCTCTTCGACGGCGGTCGCCAGACAAGGTTACTGGCGCGGTGTGTTCGGTCGTTTGCTGCGTGACCCTGGTGGCGTCTTTGTTGGGGCGATCATTTGTATTCTGCTGGCGCTTGCACTATTTGGCCCCTGGCTGATCGTCAAGGATCCCTATCAGACGTCGATGTTTTTACGCCTTAAGCCGATTGGCACCGACGGCTTCCCGCTGGGATCCGATGAGCTTGGGCGCGATATGCTATCAAGGCTCATTCTCGGCACCCGCTTGTCATTATTTATGGGGATTGTTCCGGTGGTGTTCGCTTTTTTTATTGGCGGGGCGATCGGCATTATCGCCGGCTATGCGGGTGGAAAAACCAACACTATTATTATGCGTACCGTGGACGTCTTTTACGCTTTCCCTTCGGTTTTGCTGGCGATAGCGCTCTCCGGCGCGTTAGGTGCCGGGATCGGTAATGCGCTGCTCTCGCTGACGCTGGTGTTTGTCCCACAGGTGGCGCGTATTGCAGAAAGCGTCACCGCGCAGGTGCGGCATATGGATTATATCGATGCCGCCCGGGCCACTGGGGCCAGTGCGTTCACTATCATTCGCGTACAGGTGCTGGGCAATGTGCTGGGGCCCATTTTCGTCTTCTCCACCGGGCTGATTTCGGTGTGCATGATCCTCGCCTCCGGGCTTTCATTCCTCGGGCTCGGCGTTCGCCCGCCGGAGCCGGAGTGGGGGCTAATGCTTAATACCTTGCGCACGGCGATTTATACCCAGCCGTGGGTGGCGGCGCTGCCCGGCCTGATGATTTTTATTACCTCCATTTC
Organism: Klebsiella sp. KE9456; assembly: GCF_043832615.1. Classification (NCBI taxonomy): domain Bacteria; kingdom Pseudomonadati; phylum Pseudomonadota; class Gammaproteobacteria; order Enterobacterales; family Enterobacteriaceae; genus Klebsiella; species Klebsiella sp. KE9456. The sequence continues at coordinate 29,021 of NZ_JBDYQK010000034.1, read as the reverse complement.
GTTCAATATCCTCGCGGACCGCCTGCGCGCGGCAATGGCGATTAAGGAGTAAGCGATGCAACCCTTTATCAATATCGACCTTGGCGGACCGGCTCAACCGCTACTGAAAGTTAATAATCTACTGAAACACTTTCCCGTCAGCGGTAAAGCGCGAGAAGTGGTACAGGCGGTGGACGACGTCAGTTTTTCGGTGATCAAGGGCGAAACACTTGGCGTTGTGGGGGAGTCGGGCTGCGGTAAATCAACCACCGCACGACTGCTGATGCAGTTACTTAAACAGGATAGCGGTGAATTAATCTTTGATGGTCTGGAAGTCGGTTCATCGCGTCTGCCAATGAAAGAGTACCGCCGCCAGGTACAGATGGTTTTCCAGGATAGTTACGCCTCGCTGAACCCGCGCATGACCATGGAAGAGAGTATCGCGTTCGGTCAGCGGGTACACGGCGTCAGCGCCAGAGCAGCCAGTGAATATTCCCGCTATCTGCTGGCGCATGTTGGCCTGGAACCGGAGCGATTTGCCCACCGCTATCCGCATGCGCTCTCCGGCGGTCAGCGGCAGCGCGTCAATATCGCCCGCGCGCTGGCGATGAAGCCCCGACTGGTGATCCTGGATGAAGCCGTCTCGGCGCTGGATAAATCGGTTGAAGCGCAGGTGCTGCAGTTGCTACAGGAATTGAAACGCACACTGGAGTTGACCTATGTGTTTATCAGCCACGATTTGCACGTGGTGCGTTGGTTATCCGATCGTATTCTGGTGATGTATCTCGGTGAAGTCGTGGAGATTGGCCCTGCGGAGCGACTGTTTACCGCATCGGCACATCCTTATACCCGCGCGTTGCTAAGCTCGATGCCGTCGATGGATCCACATAACCGCACGCTGACTTCGCCGTTGAGCGGCGATCCGCCCAGCCCGATTTCCCCTCCTTCCGGTTGCCGGTTTCATACCCGCTGTCCGCACGCCAGAGCTGTCTGCTCCCAGATAAAACCAGTACTGGAAAACGTCGGCGAAGAGCATCAAAGCGCCTGTTTGATGTCGCAGCCGGCATCACCCTGGCATCAGAACATTACAGTACTGGAGGTGGGTCATGTCGCATGAAGCTTATGTCCATATTCGTGATCTGCGGGTTGCGTTTCGTCGCGATGGTCAGACGATCAACGCGGTTAACGGCGTTTCCTTTGATGTGCAAAAAGGTGAAGTGATGGCGTTGATCGGTGAGTCAGGGTCCGGGAAAAGCGTTACGCTGCGCGCTTTGATGCGCCTGCATCCGCCAAAAAGCAGCGTGCTTTCCGGTACGATGCGAGTGGGAGAAGAAGAGGTGCTGACCATGAGCGCCTCGCAACTGCGGCGCTACCGCGGCGCGCGCTGTGCGATGATTTTTCAGGAACCTCTGCTGGCCTTCGATCCGGTTTATACCATAGGCCAGCAGATTGTCGAAGGCCTGCGTCGCCACGAAGGTCTGTCGCGTCAGGCGGCGCGGGAGCGGGCGCTGGAGGCGTTGCGCCAGGTGCGTATTCCGAGTCCCGAGCGGCGACTGGATGCTTATCCGCACGAGATGTCCGGCGGTATGCGTCAGCGGGCGATGATTGCCCTGGCGCTCTCCTGCAATCCGCAACTACTGCTGGCGGATGAACCAACCACCGCCCTCGATGCCACGGTACAAATCCAGATCCTGATCCTGCTGCGCGAGCTGCAAAAGCAGCGCGATGTGTCGATTATCTTCGTGACTCACGATATCGGGGCAGCGGCGGAGATCGCTGACCGGGTGGCGGTGATGTACGCCGGACGCATTGTTGAAGAGGCGTCGATTGAGGATATTTTATACCGTCCTCGGCATCCCTATACCCAGGTGTTGTTAGGCAGTCGTCCGAAAGAGGGGCTGAAAAAGGGCGATGCGTTGTACTGTATCCCGGGGGCACCGCCTGACTTATCTCGTCTGCCGCCCGGCTGCGCGTTTGCCGAACGCTGTCCGCACGCACAACCCGCCTGCGCGCAAAATCAGCCAGCCACGGAACAGGTCGAGGCGCGTCATGTGGTGAGCTGCCACCGCTGGCGGGAGCTGAGTACATCCGTTGAAAACCGGGCGCTTTATGCCTGAAGCCAGGAGAAAACCACTATGCAGGATGATCTACGCGCCTTTATGCCGTATCCGGCTCACCCGGTGGTGCATGCGTTAAACGGCCCGCTGAGCGGCATGACCTTTGCGGTAAAAGATTTGTTCGATGTGGCGGGCTACCCGACCGGCGGTGGCAATCCGCATCTGCTGGCGCTGTCCGGGATAAAAAATCGCACCGCGCCGGTAGTGCAAACGTTATTAGATAACGGCGCGCGCTTTATTGGCAAAACCCATACCAGCGAGCTGGCGTACTCAATGAGCGGGCACAACGTACATTATGGCACGCCGCGCAACGGCGCTGCGCCGAATCATATTCCCGGCGGCTCGTCGTCCGGTTCGGCGTCGGCGGTATCGAACGAGGTGTGTGATTTCGCTCTTGGTACCGATACTGGTGGCTCGGTACGCACTCCCGCCAGCTACTGCGGATTGTTCGGCCTGCGCCCGACCCACGGTCGCCTTTCCCTTGAGGGGTGCCAGCCGCTGTGCGCCAGCATGGATACCTGCGGCTTCTTTGCGCGCTCACCGGAGGTCTTTTCTGCCGTTGCCGCGTGTTTATTCAATGATGCGCGGCCGGATATCGCAAAGGTGCGGCTGGCCAGCCATGATGGGCTGTTTTCCTGCCTGCCGCTGCGCAGTCAGCAGGCTCTGTTACCGGTCCGTCAACGGCTTGGGCGCGTTTTCGGCGCAATAACGCCGCTGAGTGCGCCGCTGCCGGATGGCGATGATATCTATCTCGCCTTCCGCCAGATTCAGGGTTACGAAGCGTGGCAGGCGCAGGGGGAAACCATCGAGCACTACGATCTGCAGTTGGGGCCGGATGTACGCGAGCGATTTTTTTGGGGCAAAGGGGTCACTCGCGCGCAGTTTGAAGCCGCCTGTCAGCAGCGCGAGCGTTTCACTGCCTGGTGGGACGTGCAACTGGGAGAGGCGGTACTGGTGATGCCGACCGTTCCCGACGGCGCGCCGCTGCTGACGGCGCAGGCGGAAGAGATTGAGGCCGTGCGCCGTCTTTCTCACGATTTGCTGTTAATTTCCGTGATGACCCGCCGTCCGCAAGTCACGCTGCCGGTCGCCCGGACGGGGGGACTGCCGCTGGGGATTTCATTTTTAGGGCCACGGGGCAGCGATCGTCTGCTGGTTGAGCTGGCCGCTGCGTTTATGCAGGGAGAGCGAAATGAGCCGTGATCGCCTTATTACTCCGCAGGTGACCCCACAGAGAGAAAACGATTAACTCGGCTGCGGCGGGCGTCTCTGATACCGCGAGGCCCCAGGCCCCGATAGCCCTGCCTTGCAGGGAGATGACCAGCGGAGCCCACAAGGGAGGCGCATAGGATTCCGCTGATAACATTGTGTTTGCACCCGACTCTTAACCCATCTGCGCCAGCTGGCCGCGCAGCACCTCCACGCCTTGTTCAATGGCGTCAGGGTTAATGGCATGAAAGCCCATCCGGAAGAAGTTATCCGGCGGCGCATCGCTGAGAAAATGCCGTGCGCCGGGCTCGATCAGTACCCCGGCATGGGCGGCGCGCCAGGTGAGTTGCTGGGTGTTGATTTGCGCCGGCGTGGCCAGCCAGAAGGCGTTGGCATGTTCGCTACCGGGAATGATCCGGCACTCAGGGAGATGGTGCTGCAGAGCGTTATTGAGGCGATCCCAGCGCTGGGCAGAGTCGTAATGGTAGCGCCGCAGATGCGTTTCATAGTGGCCCTGGGCAAGGAAATGGGCCATTTGATACTGAATATTGGTTGGCGGGTGGCGGTACGCCAGTCGCCGCAGCGCCCGAGCCTCATCGATCAGGTCCGGATCGGCAACCATAAAGCCCAACCGCAGACCCGGCGATAGCGCTTTTGACAGGCTGCTGACGTAGACCACTCTGCCGCTGCGATCGCTGGCTTTGAGGGCCGGAAGCGGATTAAGCATAAAGTTACTTTCTGAGTCGTAATCGTCCTCAATAATGACCGCATCATGGCGAACGGCATGTTCCAGCAACTGGTTGCGTCGCGCCTTGCTCATCGCTACCCCGGTGGGAACCTGGTGGCCGGGCGTCACATAGTAATAATCGCAGGGCGTGTCATTAAGGACGATCCCCTGTTCATCCACCGGATGCGGCACAATATCGGTATCGGCGAGCAGGAAGGTATTAATCGCTTCGCGAAAACAGGGATTTTCCACACCGACCCGTGTCGTCGATGACATCAGCAGGCGGGTCAGCAGATAGAGCGCGTTTTGCGAACCGAGGGTAATCAGAATCTCATCCGGTGCGGCGACGATGCCGCGCTTGGGCAGCACCCGGGTGCGGATTTGCTCAATCAGCATCGGGACATCCTGATCGATATGGTCCACTACCCACGCCGGATCGCGCACGCCGCCGTGCAGCCAGTTCGCCGCCGAGCGCCAGGTCGCCAGCGGAAACTGACGGGTATCCGGTTGGCCGTAGATAAACGGATAACGGTAGTTCATCCAGCCAGCCGGTTTAAGAATCGACTCCTGCTGGCTGGGCGTGATTTGCAACCGGGCGCCCCAGCATGGTGCAGAACATTCGCGCTGCGGTGCAGCCTCCACGGTGGCGGAAGGCGGATGCTGATAATGCGGATGCAGATAATAGCCGCTACGCGGGCGGCTGATCAGGTATCCCTCGTTCACCAGGCTTTCAAAAACCAGGGCGGTGGTGTTGCGCGATACCCGCAACTGGTTGGCCAACTGACGGCAGGAGGGGAGCGGCATATCGGCGGAAAAAATACCGCCCAGAATGGCGTTAATCAGCGTCTCGCGCACCTGCTCCTGCAAACCGCGGCGCGGGTCGAAATCAACATGTAACAGGTGGCGGATCATATTTAGCTCCTTACGCAAACGCACGATGTATAAACCGGAGCAAATTCCATACCACCCTGAGAATGACTGACACATCCACGCAACGGATCTGGCTCTATCCGGAAATTTAAAACGCTCCCTACAGTAAGAACCAGTCCCATCTGGCTATTTTATTTGCCATTTTGGCCCCGGACAGTGCCCGTATCCTCATGTACTGCATGTACATTCTGGGTGTATTACGCCGTCCGTGTCCAAACCGGCTGTAGCGATGGGCGGGTTTTGACAACGCATCCATCAGTCGCGGACCGGAGTTTCCGTCGGCACATATTTTGCAAACCTTTTCATGTTCTGGAATGAACACGTCTGGCGAATTAATTAGGGGTGGATTGATGAAAAAATCATTAGGTTCAATTTGTCTGGGCGCCATTATGGCGATGGCCTTTTCTTATCATGCGGTAGCCGCAGATCTCCCGGAAATCGAAAAATCCGGCACCCTGAAAGTCGCGACCGAAGATGATTACGCGCCTTTTAACTTTATGAATAACGGCCAGGCAGATGGCTTTAACAAAGATATGCTCGATGAATTACGCAAATACGCGAAATTCCATGTCGACCAGAGCATTCTGCCGTGGACCGGATTATTAGCGGCGGTCTCTACGGGCCAGTACGATATGGCTTTAACCGGGGCGGTAATTACCGATGATCGCCTGAAAGTCTTTAATTTTACGCCGCCGTGGGCGTCCGCCCAGCACTATTTTGTTAAACGCGCCGGCGATAATTCACTGAATACGATTGCCGAACTCAGCGGTAAAAAAGTGGGCGTTCAGGCGGGCAGCGCGCTGTTGGCTCGTCTGCCGGAACTGAAAGCGATGCTGGAGAAAACCGGTGGCAAGCTGGGACCAGTGGTGGAGTATCCCTCCTACCCTGAAGCCTATGCCGACCTCGCCAATAAACGCCTGGATTACGTGATTAACGTGGTTATCTCAGTCAACGATCTGGTGAAGAGCAAGCCGAAGGTGTTCGCCAAAGGTCTGGCGGTGTCCGGGCCGGGCTATATGGCATGGCCAATCCCCAAAAGCTCGCCGCAGCTGCTGGCTTATATGACCAAATTTATGAACCACATGAAGGAGACCGGCAAGCTTGCGGAACTACAGAGAAAGTGGTTTGGCGAAACCTATGACGATCTGCCGACGGAGCCGATCACCAGTCCGGAACAGTTCCATAAATTAGCGGGTCTGTAATGTGTTTCGCGGCGGGTAACCGCCGCCTGTTAAGCAGAAGGAGGGTTTCATGGATGCAATTTCCTGGCAGTTACTGATTGAAGGCGCATGGACGACCCTCTGGATTTCGGTCATCGCTATCGCTTTTGGGGTGGCGATCGGCCTGCTGATCGCACTGGTACGGATGTTACGCATACCGGTTATCGACCAACTGCTGGTGGTCTATATCAGCCTTGCCCGCGCCACGCCGCTAGTGACGCTGGTGCTGTTTTTGTTTCTCTCTTTGCCGACGATGGGAATTCATCTCGATAAAAACATCGCGGCGATTGTGGCGCTGACGCTGAATACTTCCGCGTTTAACGCGGAAATCTGGCGCAACGCCTTTCGCACCTTTCCCCGCGAACAGCGAGAAGCGGCGGAATCGGTGGGGATGCGTCGTTGGGCCTATTTCCGCTATATCATGTTGCCGCAAATGTGGATTGAAAGCCTGCCTGCACTGGTTAACGAAATGTCGTTCCTGATTAAAGGCAGTCCGGCGATTGCGGTGATTGGCGTCGTGGATCTGACCCGTGTGACCAACCGAATTTCCTCGGTCACCTATGAACCGCTTTCGCCGATTCTGGCGGCAGGGCTGCTGTATGTGGTGATTATTGGCCTGCTGCTAAAACTGCAGGGGATGGCGGAACGTAAAGCGAAACGCCTGGCGCGATAAAAACAGGAGGAGCTATGAATCAGTGGGCCGTTATCTGGTCGGTGCGCGACAGCTTTATTGCCGGTTTATTCGCCACCCTTGAATTATTTATTATTGCAGCGATTAGCGGATTAATTATCGGCATTGTGCTGTGTTATTTCACCGAATATCAAAAGAAAACCCTTAACAGGATCATTATTGGTTTTGTCAGTTTAATGCGGGCGATTCCATTTTTGATTCTGGCCTATTTGCTCTATTACGGTCTGCCGGAAGTCGGTATCAGTATGGAGCCCTGGACCGCCGGATTACTGGCTTTAATTATCTACCATGGCGCCTATTTTTTCGAAATATTACGCAGCCAGCGGCGGGTATTTTCCGGCGGCTACATTGAAGCGGCGGTCGCGCAGGGTTTTTCGCGATATAAAATATTCCGTCGCATTATTCTGCCTAATATTCTGTCTTCCGCGTTACCGCTAATGGGGAATCAACTGATTATTTGCCTGAAAGATACCGCTTTCCTGAGCATTATTACCGTTCAGGAGATCACCGCCGCGGCCAATAGCGTCCAGGCCACTTATTTTATCCCGTTTAACGCTTTTATCGTCGCGATTGGGCTCTATTGGGCGATCAGCATCCTGCTGGAACTGCTGATTAAACGCCTGAGCGCCTGGGGAGCCAGAAGAGGAATGAGTCATGCATGATACGACTGCTGTAAGCGTCAAAAACGTCTCTAAACAGTTCGATAACGTTGAGGTTCTTCGTGATATCAACCTGACGGTGGAAAAGGGAACCGTGGTGAGCATCCTTGGTTCGTCGGGGTCGGGTAAATCGACGCTATTGCGTTGTATGAACTGGCTGGAACAGCCGGATCGCGGCGAAATCCACATTAGCGGTCAACGCCTGGGTATTGATGAACAGAATGGCCGGGCGATGTCCCATCGTCAGCTGTCGAAAATCCGCGAGCGGGTAGGAATGGTGTTTCAGAGCTTTAACCTGTGGCCGCACCTGACGGTGCAGCAGAACGTCAGTGAGGCGCTGCTGCACGTGAAGGGGATGAAACGTGACGAAGCGAAAGCTATCGCCATGCAGCAACTGGAAAAAGTAGGGATGGCGCATAAAGCGGACGTGTATCCCATTACGCTCTCTGGCGGCCAGAAGCAGCGGGTGGCGATAGCCCGTTCGCTGGCGATGTCGCCGGAGGTGATCCTGTTTGATGAACCGACATCGGCGCTGGATCCCGAGCTGGTAAATGAGGTGCTGGGGGTAATGAAAGCGCTGGCCGCCGAAGGTTATACCATGGTAGTGGTGACCCATGAGATGGATTTCGCGCGCCAGGTGTCGGATGAGGTGGTGTTTCTCGAGAAGGGCTTGTTGATTGAGAAAGCGCCGCCGGAGAAGTTTTTCACCAACCCGGATTCCGAACGTGTCAGGCAGTTTTTGCAGAGTAGCCGGTAATAAGACGCCGGGCCCCATCCTCTGCGGCCGATCTCCCCGGTGGCGCTGCGCACCGGGGCTACGGATTGGCATGGTCTGCGGTTTTGCCGTCCGGACAGAACCTTAATCCCGATCGATTGCAAACGGCTGCCAGGCCTGACGCACCGGCATCACTTCCACGCGGTTGATATTCATATGATCCGGTAGCGTGGCGATGTAAAACATCTGCTCAGCAATATCCCGTGCGCTCAGCGGGGTGGTACCGCGATAGAGATTATCCGATGCTGCCTGGTCGCCTTTGGTGCGCACCAGGGTAAATTCCGTTTCGGCAATTCCCGGCGCAAGGTCAGTGACCCGCACGCCGGTACCGAGCAGGTCGCAGCGCAGATTGTAGCTAAACTGCTTCACGAACGCCTTGCTGGCGCCGTAGACGTGGCTGCCCGGATAGGGCCATTGTCCGGCGATAGAGCCGATATTGATGATACTTGCGCCCGCACCGTGGTTGATCAGCGTCGGCAGCAGGGCGTGGGTCACGTTGACCAGACCGGTGACGTTGGTGTCGATCATCGTTTTCCAGTCTTCCAGCTCTACTTTTTGCGCTGGCAGCGGCGACAACGCCAGCCCGGCGTTATTAATCAGGGTGGTAATATCGGCGAATTCAGCGGGAAGCGCCGCTACGGCGGCGGCGACCGCGTTGCTGTCACGCACATCGAGTTCGATGATATGCACCGGCACCTGAGACGAGAGTTTATCCTGTAACGCTTTTAACCGCGCGAAACGGCGCCCGCTTAATACCAGCGACCAGCCGGCATCGGCGAAAACCTGCGCCGCCGCTTCACCAAATCCCGAAGTCGCCCCGGTAATAAATACTACTTTACTTGTTGCCATTTCATTCTCCTGTGCAGGTTGTCGTGACCACTATAAAAACGCCGCTCTGCGGGGCACAGGGCCAGTCGGGACGTGGAGATGTGACACCGTGTCACATCATTTTCCACGCACTGGCTCTATCGGTTTTGCTTTGACGCGGCCAATGATGAAGCCAACAACAACGACATGAGAGAGGGCAGGGTATGAAGCTGGCAATACAGAACGAGGTCGCGATAAGTAATGATGAAGTTCGGCAGCTGGATCGCGCCTATGTGTTTCATTCATGGTCGATGCAGGGCAATTTACATCCGCTGGTGATCGCCGGGGCCAAAGGCTGTGAGCTGTGGGATTACGAAGGCAACACTTATCTTGATTTCAGCAGCCAACTGGTGAACGTCAATATTGGCTATCAGCATCCTCGCGTGCTGGCGGCCATGAAGGCGCAGCTGGAAGAACTGGTCACCATCGCGCCAGCGACCGCCAACCTCGCCCGTGGCGAAGCGGCGAAGCGTATTGTCGAACTGGCGCCGGAAGGCTTTAGTAAAGTGTTTTTCACCAACGCCGGCGCGGATGCCAACGAGAACGCTATCCGCATGGCGCGGCTGTATACCGGCCGCGATAAAGTGCTCTCCGCCTATCGTTCCTATCACGGCAACACCGGTAGCGCGATTGCCGCCACCGGCGACTGGCGTCGCGTGCCGAACGAGTATTCCCGCGGTCATGTACACTTTTTCAACCCTTACCTCTATCGCAGCGAATTTAACGCCACGACGGAAGAGGAGGAGTGCCAGCGCGCGCTGGCGCATCTGCGGCGGATGATTGAATGCGAAGGTCCGAGCGCGATTGCCGCGATTTTGCTGGAGTCCATTCCGGGCACCGCCGGGATTCTGGTGCCGCCGGATGGTTATATGCAGGGCGTGCGGGCGCTGGCCGATGAGTTTGGCATTGTACTGATCCTCGATGAAGTGATGGCCGGTTTTGGCCGTACCGGTAGCTGGTTCGCATTTGAGCAGGATGGCGTGGTGCCGGATCTGGTCACTTTCGCGAAAGGGGTTAACGCCGGTTATGTTCCGGCTGGCGGGGTACTGATTAGTGAGCCGATCGCCCGTTACTTTGATGATCACTTTTTTGCCGGTGGCTTGACCTACTCCGGCCATCCGCTGGCGATGGCGGCGATTGTCGCCACCATTGATGCGATGAAAGACGAGAAAGTGGTGGAGAACGCGGCGACTATCGGTAATGAGGTGCTGCGTCCTGGGCTGGACGCGCTGGCGGAAAAACATGCGATTATCGGTAACGTGCGCGGTCGCGGGTTGTTCCAGGCGCTGGAACTGGTCAGCAGCCGACAGGATAAAACACCGCTGACCGTGGCGGATATGGCGGCGATTAAAGGCGCGTTAACTGAAGCCGGTCTGCTGGCGTTTGTGGTGGAAAACCGTATTCACGTGGTGCCGCCATGCACTATCAGCGCCGAACAGGTGGCGAAAGGACTGGCGATTTTTGACGCGGTATTTGCCCGTTTCGCGAACCTGGCGAAGTAGGGCGTCAGCGCGGGGTGTTTAGCCGGAGGCAATACTGCGCACCTGTTCAGGTTCCCCGATTCCCGGAAGAAGCGCACCCTCTCTCTGTGGAGAGGGTCAGATTGCTGACAAAGTGCGTTTTTCCGGAATTGCCCGGCGGCGCTTCGCTTGCGCGGGCCTACGAAAAACCCATAACATGATGATATTATTGGTTTTACATGCCAAATAAAGCGATAGCCGCCACCCGGCAGAAATGCGAGCACAATATCTAAATCAGGTTTGTCATCAGCCTCACCCTCTCTCTGTGGAGAGGGTGAGGGGAGCCGGTTAGCCCATCCGGTGTTCGCCATTTACCAGCGCGTTGCGATCAAAGAAGCGCTGAATTACGCCCTCTGCCATAAACGCCGCCCGGTCCGACATATGGGCAATCACATCGGCATCATGGCTGACCAGCAGATAGGTCATCCCATGCTCCTGTTTTAACCGATTGAGCAGATTAAGTATTTCCGCCTGAACCGACATATCCAGCGCCGAGGTCGGCTCATCCAGCAGCAGGATTTTTGGATGCAGCAGCAGGGCGCGAGCGATCGCCACCCGCTGGCGCTGGCCGCCGGAGAGCTGGTGCGGATAACGGCGCGCGGCGTCGGCGGGGAGTCCCACTTGTTCCAGCGCGGTGCTAACCCGCTGCGCAATCTCGTCGAGACCGTGAATTTTCAACGGCTCCGCCAGCGTACGCCACAGCGTGTGATTCGGGTGCAGCGAGGCGTAGGGATCCTGAAATACCATCTGCACGTTGCGCCGTAGTTCGCCCTGAAAACGCGCGCCGGGCGTAATGGCTTGACCAAACAGTTCGACGCTGCCGCGCCAGTCGCGCTGTAGCCCCGCTAACACTCGCAAAATGGTTGACTTTCCGCAGCCGGATGCGCCGATCAGGCTGAAGGTTTCTCCCGCATCAACGGCAAAACGGGCGGCAGACACCGCCGTTTTTTCAGCGAAAACGACCTGGAGATCGTTAAGATTAACGATTGCCATGCGCCACCTCCGTAAAGTCCAGGGTTCTGTCGAGCGTGGGGAGCATCCGGCCATAGGTTTGCGCGTCCGGGCGGCAGGTCCACAGGGTACGGGTATAGGGATGGGTTGCCGCAGGCAGATCCCGCGCCGCCATTTCATCGACCTTTGTCCCCTGATACATCACCAGCACCCGATGGCAGTGTTCCGCCACCAATGGCAGATCGTGGCTAATCAAAAGCATTGCCATTTGCCGTTGTTCGCATTGTTCCACCAGCAGTTCGAGGATCTGATTGCGCAGACGGGCATCAAGGGCTGATGTGGGTTCATCGGCAATCAGCACTTGCGGATTGTTGAGCAAGGCGATGGCGATCATCACCCGCTGACCCATGCCGCCGGAGAGTTCTCCCGGATAGCGGTTCAGTACCGGTAAATCGAGGCCGACAGCGGCCACGGCGGCTTTGACCGCATCCAGTCGCGCGCGACGGTTAAGGCGCTGATGTAGCGTTAGCGCTTCCTCCAGTTGGGCCTGAATGCTTTTTACCGGATTGAGCGCATAGCGCGGGTCCTGCAGCACCATGGCGATATCGTTGCCGCGCAGGTTGCGCCAGCCGCGATCGTTGAGGGTTAAGACGTTGCGCCCCAGCACGTTGAGCGTATCGGCGCTTACCACGCCGGGTTTGCGCACCAGCCCCATCAGCGCCCGGGCGGTCATGGACTTGCCGGAGCCGGATTCGCCGACCAGCGCCAGCCGCTCGTTGCCGAGAGTAAAACTTAAATCGTTCACCACCCGTGCGCCAGGATAGTCGATGGCGAGTCCCTGAACGTTCAGTCGGATATCAGTCATGTTGTGGCTCCAGTACGTCGCGCAGGCCATCGCCGAGCAGATTAAACGCCAGGCTGGCGATCAGAATGACGGCGCCAGGGGCGGCCGCGATCCACCACTGGTCGAAAATCACCTGCATGCCGTCGGCAATCATCGCGCCCCATTCCGCCATTGGCGGACGTGCGCCGAGGCCGAGAAAGCCAAGACCGGCGGCGGCCAGAATAATACCGGCTAAGTCCAGCGCCAGGCGGACGATAGCCGATGGCAGGCAGAGCGGCAGAATATGGCCGATCAGCAGTCGCCAGCCGCGAATGCCCATCATCTCCGCCGCCGCCAGATAATCACTGTGGCGCAGGCGCTGAATTTCGCTGCGTGCCTGGCGGGCGTAGGCGGGCCAGGTGGTGAGCGCCAGCGCCAGCGCGCCGTTGACCAGCCCAGGGCCGAGCATGGCGACAAAGGCGAAAGCCAGAATCAGCCTTGGCATCGACATGACAACATCGGTAAAACGCATCAATACCCGTTCGAGCCAGCCGCCGTAATAACCGGAGAGAATCCCCACCAGCAGACCCACGGGCAGAGTAATGACGGTGACCAGCGCCACCAGGCCCAGAGCGGGGCGGGCACCGAAAATCAGCCTTGAAAGCAGGTCGCGGCCATAGCTATCGGTGCCGAGCCAGTGCTGGGCGCCGGGCCCTTGCAGACGCGCGGCGGCATCCTGCCAGTTTGGGTCGAGCGGGGCCAGCCACGGGGCGAAGAGGGCGACCAGCAGGAGCAAGGTAATAATGATCAGGCCGCAAAAGGCGGCAGGCGAGCGGCGCAGACGGTGTAAAAACAGAGTAGTCGGCATCAGCGCACCCTCGGGTCGGTCAACCGCACCAGCAGGTCGGTGAGGTTATTAATCAACACAAAGCTCGCGCCGATCAGCAGCGTGCCGCCCATAATCGCCGTAGTATCCCCGGCAAACAGCGCGGTGGTCAGATAGCGGCCAATTCCCGGCCAGGAGAAGACGGTTTCGGTCAGCACCGCGCCTTCCAGCATCGAGGTATACGCCAGGGCGATCACCGTTAACAGGGTACCGCGTATATTCGGCAGCACATGGCGCAGCAGGATGGTCATCTCGCTGGCCCCTTTGGCGCGCGCCAGCAGGATATATTCTTTGTTCATTTCGCTCAGGCAGGCGGAGCGGGTTAAGCGAGTGATACTGGCCAGCGAGTAATAAGCCAGCAGTAGCACCGGTAGCAGCAGGTGTCCGGCGGCATTTTTGAATGCCGCTTTGTCGCCTGAGAGCCAGGTATCGATCAGCGCAAAGCCGGTGCGTGGCTCGACGGTATACTGATAAATATCGTCCAGTCGCCCCGGTCCTGGCGTCCACTGTAATTTGGCGTAAAACAGCGCCAGCATCAGCAGACCAAGCCAGAAAATTGGCACCGAATTGCCGAGCAGAGTAAAGGTCCGCATCGCCAGATCCCACGGCGAGCCGACGTAGCGGGCGCACAGGACGCCCGCGATGACGCCAAGCAGCGCGCCGATAATTAGCGCCAGGGTGGCCAGTTCCAGCGTGGCAGGGAAGGCGGTGAGCAGATCGTGGAGTACCGGTTGACCGGTGGAACTGGCGATGCCGAGATCGCCATGGGCGAGATTCACCAGATAGTGCCAGAACTGTAGCGGCAGCGGCTGGTCGAGGCCGAGCTGGTGCCGTACCTGGTCGTAGGTGGACTGGCTGGCGTGGTCGCCGACGATTTGCAACACCCGGTCAACCGGCGACAGCGCCGAGAGGGCGAAAGTGACCAGCAGGAGGCCGAGCAGGGTCAGCGCCAGCGTCAGCAGTCCCTGAAATAACGCGAGCAGAGAGCGTTTTGCGCGCCGTTCTGCTCTGGTAGGTAAAACAGCAGACATGGTTATTCCGTTGGTAAAAAAGCCGAATTTCCGTGGCCGGGATGTTCCCCCGGATGGCGGCGAACCGATGGCCGCTATCCGGGGTATTTCGGCCAGGACGAAAAGAGTACGTCGCTACTTGGTTACCCGATCATACCAGACCATATCGGCGTTAAGGCCTTGCTGATAGCCCTTCACGTTATCCCGGACCACAATCTGCGTTTTCCCCTGGTCAATAAACACATAAGGAGAGCTGCGCTGTAGCTCTTCCTGCATTTTTTTATACCGATCCAGGCGTTTAGCCGGATCGGGTTCGGCAACTGCCGCCAGGGTTTCTTTATTCAGCGCCGGGATCTGCCAGCCGTTCAGTCCGGCCACGGTGCTGGATTTACCGTCGTTGTAAGCAAAAGCGCTGGCGTTAGAGTGAGCGTCGAAATAGTCCGGTATCCACAGACGAATCGCCGCCTGATGCTGTCTGGCACGCACGCGGGCATACACCTGGCTACCAGCCGCCGGGAGCAGATCCACCTTCACGCCGCCCTGGGCAAAGCTGGCCTGCATCGACTGTGCGATGGTGATAAATGGCGGTTTGTTCTCGACGTCAAGGGTGAAATGCGCATCCTTGATCCCCGCTTTGGCGAGGATCGCTTTGGCTTTCGCCGGGTCGAATTTAAACGGGTTATTATCCAGCGCACCCGGCAGACCGACCGGCAGGAAGCTCTGGTGGATGAAATACTGGCCCTTCAGCAGATCTTTGGTAATGCCCTCGTAATCCACCAGCCAGCGTGCCGCTTGCCAGAAAGCCGGGTTTTTTAGCAGCGGGTTGGCGCTGTTGCCGGTGTTAAAGACCAGATAGTTCTGTTCGGCGGAGGGGATGCTGAGAACCTTGACGCCCGCTTTACCTTGCAGAGCGGCAATCTGATCGGCGCCGAGGTCACGCGCCACGTCGGCATCGCCCTGCTGGATCAGCAGGCGACGGGAAGCCGGATCGGGCACATTTTTAATAATGATGCTTTTTAGCTTCGGTGCGCCGGTCGGCGTGCTGTCATTGGCTTCCAGTACGATGGCCTGGTGCGGCTGATAGACCCGCATTTTATAAGCGCCGCTGCCCGCAGAGTGCATTTTCAGCCAGCCGTTGCCGAAGTCGTTGTTTTTAGCGTTCGGCGCGACCCGTTTCTCATCCACAATAGAGGCAATTGGCGTGGAGAGAATATTCAGCGCCACCGCCGGGCTGACGTCGGCGGTCCAGTGTACCTCCAGGGTGTGGTCATCCACTTTTTTTAACTGACTGGCGATATTATCCGGCTGCCAGCCGAGCACATTAAGAATAAATGCCGGAGACTTGTTAAGGGTCACCGCCCGGGTGTATGAGAAAATAACATCTTCCGGGCGCAGCGGGTTGCCGGAGGCAAACTTAGCGTCGGGCTTCAGCCTGAAGGTCAGCGTTTTCGCTGCCGGATCTGCCTGCCAGCTTTCGGCCAGAATTGGGGTGATTTTTTCCGGGTTATCGCGATCCGGCTGCACCAGGCGCTGATAGAGGCTCGGTACTGTCTGGATGCTGGAAAGCTCGTTGGCCTCCGCCGGATCGAGGCTGACAATATCATCGAGTCCCTGGGCGACCACAAGGGTATTCGGCGGCGTGGCGGCGTGGACGGCGGCTGATAACGCGGTCAGTACCAGCAGCGGCAGCAGTTTTTTAGTCATGAACGCTTCCTGAAAAGAGTGATTACGATTCTTGATGTTTCGCTACGTTAGGCCGCTTAATCAAAGGCGTAAAGTCAAAATACGGATAAATTTATGCATAAAAGGCATAAACAAGGCCAATACGTTATTAAGGAGAATTGCGCCGGTTGTCCTCCGGCGACTCTTGCTGCCTGAGATAACAAATTAAAACACGCGCGGGAGATAGACGTGTGCCGGAGATTAATGCATTTGATCAGCAGGTCAACGATGGCGTCTCTGGCTGGTGGTAGGAAATGGCTGATGGCGATGGCGGGCCAATGACAGGCCTGACCCGGGTTACCAAACCCGCAGAGGGATAATGCCCTCTCCCCATCCGGGAGAGGGGGGCAGCCTTTTAACGCCGTACCGGCGCGCCGTTCGCCACATAATACGCCGCCGTGCTTCTCGGCAGCGGCTGACGGCCGCGAATGGCATCGGCGATTTTTTCGCCAATCATAATGGTGGTGGCGTTCAGATTGCCGGTAATAATTTGCGGCATAATCGAAGCATCGACCACGCGCAGGCCTTCCAGACCATGTACCCGGCCTTCGCCGTCGACCACCGCCATTTCGTCGTAGCCCATTTTACAGGTGCCGCAGGGGTGGAAGGCGGTTTCGGCGTGATTACGTACGAACTCATCCAGTTCGGCATCGCTCTGGCATTCCAGACCGGGACTGATCTCCCGTCCGCGATAGTTATCCAGCGCTGGTTGATTGATGATTTCGCGGGTAATGCGAATCGCATCGCGGAACTCCTGCCAGTCCTGTTCGCAGGACATGTAGTTAAACAGGATGGCCGGATGCTCATGCGGATCGCGCGATTTCAGGCGTACGTGGCCGCGGCTCGGTGAGCGCATGGAGCCTACATGGCACTGGAAACCGTGCTCTTTCACCGCGTTGGAACCGTTGTAGTTAATCGCCACCGGCAGGAAGTGGTACTGAATATTTGGCCACGCAAACTCTTCGCGGCTGCGGATAAAACCGCCCGCTTCGAACTGGTTGCTGGCGCCGATGCCGGTGCCGCCGAACAGCCATTCGGCGCCGATTTTCGGCTGATTCCACCACTGTAACGCCGGGTAGAGCGACACCGGCTCTTTGCATTCATACTGCAGATACATCTCCAGATGATCCTGCAAATTCTCGCCAACGCCAGGCAGCGCGTGAACCAGCGGAATATCGAACTGGCGCAGCAGTTCCGGGTTGCCGACGCCGGAGCGTTGCAGGATCTGCGGCGATGCAATGGCCCCCGCGCAGAGCAGCACCTCTTTATTGGCGGTGGCTTTGGACGGTGCGGCGCTGTCGCCCTCCAGCCACTCCACGCCCACTGCGCGCTTGCCGTCGAAAATAATATGATCGGTCAACGCGTGGGTGCGGATGGTCAGATTGGGGCGCTTGCGGGCCTGGTCGAGGTAGCCGCGAGCGGTACTGGCGCGGCGGCCCTGCGGCGTCACGGTTCGATCCATCGGACCAAACCCCTCCTGCTGATAGCCGTTAAGGTCATCGGTGCGTGGATAACCGGCCTGCACGCCGGCTTCCACCATCGCGTGGAACAGCGGGTTATTGCCCTGCTTTGGCGTGGCGACGCTCACCGGGCCATCGCCGCCGTGGTAGTCGTTCGCACCGATATCGCGGGTTTCCGCTTTGCGGTAGTAGGGCAGGCAGTCAAGATAGCTCCACTGCTCCAGTCCAGGCGCGCTGGCCCAGTTGTCGAGATCCATGGCGTTGCCGCGGATATAGCACATGCCGTTAATCAACGAGGAGCCGCCAAGGCCTTTACCGCGCCCGCACTCCATGCGGCGGTTGTTCATATACGGCTCGGGTTCGGTCTCGTAGGCCCAGTTATAGCGTCGTCCCTGCAGCGGAAAGGCCAGCGCGGCAGGCATCTGGGTGCGGAAGTCGAAACGATAATCCGGCCCGCCCGCTTCCAGCAGCAGAACGCTGGTGTGGGGATCTTCTGTTAATCGTGTCGCCAGTACGTTGCCGGCGGAACCGGCACCGATAATGATGTAGTCAAATTGCAAAAATGGCCTCCTGGTTAAAATATGGATTGAAACTGACCCATCTCAACCTGGATGGATTTTACCTGGGTGTAGCTGTGGAGCGTCTGGACGCCGTTCTCGCGGCCTATGCCGGAGTGTTTGTAGCCGCCGACCGGCATTTCCGCCGGGGATTCGCCCCAGCTGTTGATCCAGCAGATCCCGGCTTCAAGCTGATGAATCAGACGGTGGGCGCGGTTTAAGTCCGGGGTGACGACACCGGCGGCAAGACCATATTCGGTGGCGTTGGCGCGGCGGATCACTTCTGCCTCATCGTCGTAGGTCAGAATTGACATCACCGGGCCGAAAATCTCTTCACGGACGATGGTCATCTGGTCATGGCAGTCGGTAAATACCGTCGGCGCGACCCACGCGCCGTGGTCAAATCCTTCGCCTTTCAGCACATCTCCGCCGCACAGCAGGCGCGCGCCTTCTTGTTTGCCGCTCTCGATATAGCGCAGCACGTTGTCGCGATGCGGGAAGCTTACCAGCGGGCCGAAGTTGGTGTTTTCATCAAACAGATCGCCGGGGCGAATACGCGCCACGCGGGCCTGGATTTTCTCTTCAAAGGCCGCTTTAAAGCGCGCCGGAATAAACACGCGGGTGCCGTTGGTGCAGACCTGACCTGAGCTGTAGAAATTAGCCATCATCGCGATGTCGGCGGCGAGGTCGAGGTCGGCATCTTCACAAACGATCAGCGGTGATTTGCCGCCCAGCTCCATAGTCACTTCCTTCAATGATGACGAGGCGGAGTTAGCCATTACTTTTTTGCCGCTGGCGACGCCGCCGGTGAAGGAGATTTTGGCGATATCCGGATGTTCGGTGAGATACTGACCGGTTTCGGCGCCGAGGCCCGGCAGAACATTAAACACGCCCTCCGGAAGTCCTGCTTCGCGGTAGATTTCTGCCAGCTTCAGGGCGCTGAGCGGGGTGACTTCGCTCGGCTTAAAGATCATCGCGTTACCGGCCGCCAGCGCCGGGGCTGATTTCCATAAGGCTATCTGGATCGGGTAGTTCCAGGCGCCGATCCCGGCGACCACGCCCAGCGGTTCGCGACGGGTGTAGACGAATGCGCTGTCGCGCAGCGGGATCTGGCTGCCTTCCAGCGCCGGAATAAGGCCCGCGTAATACTCCAGGACGTCAGCGCCGGTGGCGATATCCACGGCAGCGGTTTCGCTCAGCGGTTTCCCGGTATCGAGGGTTTCCAGACGCGCCAGTTCATCGTTACGATCGCGCAGGATATCGACCGCTTTACGCAGAATGCGCGAGCGTTCCATCGCGCTCATTGCTGCCCAGATTTTTTGCCCTTTTTGGGCGCTTTTTACCGCCCGATCGACATCTTCGCGCCCAGCGGCCTGGACGGTTGCCAGAACTTCCCCGCTGGCGGGGTTGATGGTCTCGAAGGTTTTACCGCTGGTGGCGGAGACATAACCACCATGGATATAAAGCTGCTGTTCGGCCATTCGGGACATGGGTCCTCCATTATTGAGAAGTCAGTGGCAAATATTGGCTGATGAAGTGTCCGGCGAGCGTTTCGGCGCGGGCTTTATCCAGCGGTTTACCGCTCAGCGCCGCGCGTAGCCACAGCCCGTCGATCAGTGCGGCAAGGCCATAACCCGCTTCTTGTGCCGCTTCGCGCGGCAAAACGCGCTGAAATTCATAAACGATGTTCGACAGCAGACGCCTGCTGCTGACCTGCTGCAGGCGATAGAGCATCGGTTGATGCATGCTGCTGGCCCAGAAGGCAAGCCAGGTTTTCATCGCCGCGCCGCTTATCTGGCTGTTGTCGAAATTGCCGGCCACGATGGCGCGCAGTCGTTCAGAGGGGGCGGCGTCGGGCAGGGCGCGCAGGCGGCTTAGTACCGCCTGACGTAGCTGACCGGTGATATCACGCATCGTTGCTTCCAGTAGCCCGTTCTTATCCTTGAAATAGTGGCTGATGATGCCGGTCGATACGCCAGCCCGCCGGGCAATCTGTGCGATGGTGGCATCATGCATACCCACTTCATTGATTGCGGCCAGGGTGGCGTCAATTAATTGCCGCTGCCGTATCGGTTGCATCCCCAGTTTGGGCATTTCTCAGACTCCATTCATCAGATTTGTTTATCTATTAAAGCGGTTTTTGATTGGACGTTCAATATAAAATGTGTCTTAATTGTTGCGGATTTTGATTTTAATAGTTGCAAAAATAGTAAGGAGAATGGATGACAGACCTTTCGCCGAGCAGAGAAAAGGACAAAATCAATCCGGTGGTTTTTTACACTTCCGCTGGACTGATTTTGTTGTTTTCCCTGATGACTCTCTTCTTCAGTGATTTTTCCGCGGCCTGGATTAGTCGTACCCTAAACTGGGTGTCGAAGACCTTTGGCTGGTACTACTTGCTGGCCGCGACGCTGTATATTGTGTTTGTCGTATGCATCGCCTGTTCGCGCTTCGGTTCGGTGAAACTTGGGCCGGAGCACTCAAAGCCGGAGTTTAGCGTATTAAGCTGGGCGGCGATGCTGTTCGCCGCCGGTATCGGTATCGATCTGATGTTTTTCTCCGTTGCCGAGCCGGTGACCCAGTATATGCAGCCGCCGGAAGGGGCGGGGCAGACCATGGAAGCGGCGCGCCAGGCGATGGTGTGGACGCTGTTTCACTACGGGTTAACCGGCTGGGCGATGTACGCCCTGATGGGGATGGCGCTGGGATACTTTAGCTATCGTTATAATTTGCCGCTCACCATTCGCTCCGCGCTCTATCCTATCTTCGGCAAAAAGATTAATGGCCCTGTCGGTCACAGCGTGGATATCGCCGCCGTCATCGGCACAATTTTTGGTATCGCCACCACTCTCGGGATTGGCGTGGTACAACTTAACTACGGCCTGAACGTGCTGTTTGATATTCCGGATTCGCTGGGAGCGAAAGCGGCGCTGATCGTGCTGTCGGTCATTATCGCGACCATTTCAGTGACCTCCGGGGTCGACAGAGGCATTCGTATTCTTTCCGAGCTTAACGTGGTGCTGGCGCTGGGGCTGATTCTGTTCATTCTGTTTATGGGCGATACCGAGTTTTTGCTCAATGCGCTGGTCCTTAACGTGGGCGACTATGTGAATCGTTTTATGGGCATGACCCTGAACAGCTTCGCTTTCGACCGCCCGGTGGAGTGGATGAACAACTGGACGTTGTTCTTCTGGGCGTGGTGGGTGGCGTGGTCGCCGTTTGTTGGCCTGTTCCTGGCGCGTATTTCCCGCGGGCGCACCATTCGCCAGTTTGTGATGGGCACGTTGATTATTCCGTTCACCTTTACCCTGCTGTGGCTGTCGGTGTTCGGCAACAGCGCACTGTATGAAATTATCCACGGCAATGCGGATTTTGCCGCAGAGGCAATCGCTCATCCGGAGCGTGGCTTCTATAACCTGCTGGCGCAGTATCCGGCGTTTACCTTTAGCGCATCGGTGGCGACTATTACCGGCCTGCTGTTTTATGTCACTTCCGCCGATTCCGGGGCGCTGGTGCTGGGCAATTTCACTTCCAGGCTGAAGGATATCAACAGCGATGCGCCAAACTGGCTGCGGATTTTCTGGTCGATGGCCATCGGCTTGCTGACTCTGGGCATGTTGATGACCAACGGGATTTCTGCCCTGCAGAACGCGACCGTGATTATGGGGCTGCCGTTTAGTTTCGTGATCTTCTTTGTGATGGCGGGTTTGTATAAGTCGCTGAAGGTGGAGGATTATCGCCGTGAGAGCGCTAACCGCGACACCGCTCCGCGTCCGCTGGGCGTGCAGGATCGTCTGAGCTGGAAGAAACGCCTGTCGCGCCTGATGAACTATCCCGGCACTCGCTATACCCGACAGATGATGGAGACGGTCTGTTTCCCGGCGATGGAAGAGGTGGCGCAGGAACTTAAGCTGCGCGGCGCTTACGTCGAGCTGAAAAGCCTGCCGCCGGAAGAGGGCGATAATCTCGGCCATCTCGATCTGCTGGTGCATATGGGCGATGAGCAGAACTTTGTTTATCAGATCTGGCCGCAACAGTATTCCATTCCGGGCTTCACCTACCGGGCGCGCAGCGGGAAGTCGACCTACTATCGTCTGGAGACTTTCCTGCTGGAGGGGAGCCAGGGTAATGATCTGATGGATTACAGCAAAGAGCAGGTGATCACCGATATTCTTGACCAGTACGAGCGCCATCTTAACTTTATCCACCTGCATCGCGAAGCGCCGGGCAACAGCGTGACCTTCCCTGGAATGTAGGTAGGCTAAATGTTTTCTGAAAGTACTACTGTACTGGCTAAATAAACAGTGGGATACGCAGGGAAGCGTATGATGGCGGTGGGTGCCTGAGGCTTTCTGCGTTCAGGCTTTAGGTGAGGATTCAGAAAGACGAAGCCCCAGGAGATGTTACCATCAACCTGAGGCCGACAATCCAAACCCATCACGCTGGATAGTAGCCTCTTCTTCGCATGGAGGCAACGAGATGCTGACAAAATACGCCCTGGTGGCGGTCATCGTGTTGTGTTTGACTGCGCTGGGGTTGACGTTAATGGTGCGCAACTCGCTGTGTGAGCTGAGTATCAAAGAACGTCGTATGGAGTTTAAGGCGGTTCTCGCTTACGAAACGAAGAAGTAGCCGGTATGCGGGGAGCGATCCCCGCTTATCCGCAGGCTGGGTAAGGAACCTTAAGGGACCTTTTTTATTCGCTAATTTTTTGCTGTCGAGCCATTTCAACCGCGGATTGCCATTCATGCCAGCGTTTTTGCAGTCTGTTGTGGCGAACCATATCGGGCTGGAAGCTGATATGTTCCGGGAGAAACTGCCGGAGCGCCGGTGTGGCAATGTTTAGCAGGGCTTTGCGCGCCAGCAGAGCCGCTCCCATGGCAGAGAGCTCCGCCACATCGCTGCGCATTACCGGACAGCCCAATAGATCCGCCTGATACTGCATAAGCCAGTCATTTTTTGTTGGCCCTCCATCTACCATTAATGCGCTCAGGGTAAAATCGGAATGCTGGCGCATCGCCATAGTCACATCTGCAATCTGATAAGCAATAGATTCCAGCGCAGCTCTGACAAGATGAGCGCGTTTAACGCCACGACTGAGCCCACGAATTACACCGCGTGCGTTTTCATCCCACCATGGCGCACCAAGCCCGGTTAACGCAGGAACAAAATAGACCCCCAGCGTCGAGTCAATTGAACGGGGGAGCAGGTTTAACTGCTGCGTCAGGTCGTCGGAAGATAGCTGATCCAGGCCTGTGCTCTCCACCATCCAGGCGACGGCATCCCCGGTATGCGGGATATTCCCTTCGAGCCCGTATACCAGACGATCGCCGTCGTGCCAGGCCACCGTAGTCGCCAGGGCATTAACGTCACATTGCGCAGAGTTGACGGGAGCCATCACTGAAGAACCGGTACCGTAGGTCGCTTTCACACAGCCCTCGGAACCAAGACCGTGGGCAAACAAAGCCGCATGGGAATCACCGATCATCGCCATCAGAGGAATACCATCCGGGATCCCAGGGCATCCGCATGTGTGGCCGAATAACCCGCTGGAGGGGCGAATGGTAGGAAGCGCACAGCCCGGGATTGAGAACAAGGCAAGCATACCGTTATCCCAGTCTGCGGTATGGAGATTGAAGAGTTGGGTTCGCGAGGCGTTAGAAAAATCACAGCTGAAGGCGTGCCCTCCGCTCAGATTCCATAACAGCCAACTATCGACCGTTCCCAGACAGATCTCCCCTTTTTCGGCTAATTCGAAACCGTTTGGGACAGATTCCAGTAACCAGCGCATTTTAGAGGCAGAGAACAGAGGCGCAATCGGGAGACCGGTTACTGCTTTGATTTGCGCCTCTGCACCCTGTTGGCGGAGCGACTGACAAAAGGCGGCGGTACGTGAACACTGCCAGGTAAGAGCCGCCGCGAGAGGGCGTCCGTTGCAGCGATACCAGCCAACAACGGTCTCGCGTTGGTTACTGATAGCCAGCGCCGCGACATTATCCGCCCCGACGGCGGCGATCGCCTGCGATATAACATCAATAGAGGCGTCAATCAACAATTCTGCAGGTTGTTCCACCCATCCTTCCTGGGGAGTACTGATCGTCAACCCTCGGGAGAACGATGCCAGTACTTTGCCATGCGCATCCAGTGCAACGGCTTTAGCATTGGTTGTACCCTCATCAAGGGCGATGATGATCTCTTTGCTGGCCATATTCGCCTCACTGATGCCAATAGGTATTAACCCCAAGGTAGCGGGTAAAGGCTTCATGCAGAATTTCCGCGCTCGCTGAATGATTCATTGCCACATGATGCTCAAAACCGTTGCGGCAAATCCACGACAGTAGTTTTTCAAGCTGTGGAACCTGGATTACCGCACGGCAGCCAACGGTATCCAGAGGATCGTCAACTGACTGACCTTCACCAACATAGGCTTTGATCTCGCCCGTCAGATCATCTGTACTCATACGGAAATAAGTCAGCGCGCCGCTCTTCATTCGGCCATGTACCGCACCGCAGGTGTTCTCTTTACCCACCGTGGTGCCAATAATATCGGCGGTACCCATGTGTGGCGATTCGAGGCTGGCGGCAGCAAAGTTACCGCAGTGGAACAGGACGCATTTGTCACGATCGTCGCCAAAATTATTGTTCCAGTCGGCAATAGAAGCAGGACTCAAATTGCTGCTGGCTAGCGCATACATCGACAGCGCCCCCATTACGTCAACCTCACAGGCGCTTGGCATCAGTTGCCCGGACATGACGCTCATTATTGAACAGACGTTAATACCTAAGTTTTCCTGCAGGGAAGTCCAGCACTGGATGGCGGTGGTGTCGATATCGTTGGTGACGACCCATTCACTGATAACGACGAAAAGTTTTGCCATCATAACCAGTTTATCGGCTGAGATTGTGCTGGCGTCAGCGTTATCCAGCAGCAGGCGGCGTTTCTCATCAACGCGAATATCGTCATCCCGCAAAAGTTTGATGCGGGTGAAGACTTCAGATAAATCCAGAGTTTCAACGGCGATACCCAGGCGTTCCAGCAATTTTTCGCTATAGCGAACGGTATTGAAACCCGCAGGACGCGCACCGATTGCACCGACACGTACTGTGCGCATGCTATTTACTACACGGCAAATTTGTTCAAAGCGTTTAAGGTCTTTTTCAAACACTTCACCGCTGAGGGCGCAAACATGCTGGCTTGTCAGAGTGAATGGGATACCGTACTGGCGTAGGTTATTACAGAGAGAAATTTTTCCACAGAAACTGTCACGGCGGGTTGCCAGCCCCATTTTGTCGAGATTATCCTCTTCCGCCTGAATCAGAACAGGAACATTGAGTCCGGAAAGGCGCAAGGATTCTGCCACTGCTTTTTCGTCGCCAAAATTGGGAAGCAGTACGACAACGCCATGGATCTCATCGCGATGGGCACGGAATAACGCCGCACAAATTTTGGCATCCTGGCGAGTCTCGACGCCGCCTAATTCTGTCTGGGTGTCATTAAGCATAATTGTATTAATGCCCAGTCGTTCAAAAAGAACAGTTGCGTGTTGGCGCGCCTCTGCAACCAGATAACTCGGGAAAAAGCCCCGGTTACCAATAATGACGCCCATAGTCAGTTTCTGCGGAATTCGGGACATTGTTCATTCTCCAGTAAGATATTCAGTCTTGTTATTTTTTGTCGGTCTGTGTGAGGTACAGATCTGTTGCATTCTTTACGATGCCGGCGGCATCAATTTCATGATATGCGCGTGTGGCTGTACGGTCGGCAGCAATTGCATACCCGCCATTCGGGATCCCGAGACGACGCAGAGGAATTGAGCAACCGGCTTCGGCGAGGACTTCCGCGACCAGACTGCCAATACCTCCGTTGATGTTATGCTCTTCTACACTCACCACGGCCTGATGCGGTTTAAGGATTTCCAGCAGCTGGACAGTATCGCAAGGTCGAATAGACGGGACATTGATAACCGTGGCATCGATTCCGTTTTCTGCCAACTGAGCTGCAGCAGCGACGATTTCATGAACGGTTGAGCCCATTGCCACCAGCGCGACATCACTGCCTTGCCGCAGGAGGTTAATTTTTCCGGGCACGAACTGATAGTTGCCATCATGTAATTCCGGCAGAGCTTTACCATCCAGACGGATATACACCGGACCGACATGTGCCAACGCATAATCAATAATTTGCCGACACTCAATTGGGCTGGATGGTGCATAAATTTCAATGTTGCCGAAACCACGCATAACAGAGATGTCATCAATACTGTGGTGCGTACTGGCTAATGGGCCGTAGCTGGCCCCGGCGTTGAGGCCAAATAATTTTACGTTGGTATTGTTGTAACAAATATCGACTTTAATCTGTTCGTTGGCGCGAGAGATTAAGAACGGCGCAGCATTACAGGTGACGGCGACTTTTCCGCCCAGCGCCAGGCCAGCGGCTGCGCCAACCAGCGTTTGTTCCGCGATGCCCACGTTAACAAGACGGCCCGGAAACCTTTTCATAAAGGGTGAAATTTTTGCTGTTGAAGTCGAATCAGCGACAACAGGCGTCAGGTCCACGCCGCGATCTACTGCATCAATAAAGGCATTCACCATTACGGTGGCGAGATGTTCGCTATTACTCATCTTTCAGTTCCTCCAGCGCCAGTTCAATTTCTTCGCCTTTAGGCACGCGATGGTGCCACTCCGGGCGTCCCTGTATAAAGGAAACCCCTGCGCCTTTGGTCGTATGCGCAATAATAACGTGCGGTTTACCGTGAGGATGAAGGCTTTCCAGCGTGCTCACGACATCGGCCATGTCATTACCTTTACATTCCGTTACTTCCATACCAAAAGCCCGCCATTTTTCGTCCAGCGGGTCGGTATTCATAATGTCTCTGGTTGCTCCTGCCAACTGAAGGTTATTTTTATCGTTAATAATAAAAAGATTATCCAGTTGATAGTGGGCTGCGACCAGTGCGGCTTCCCAGTTGCTGCCTTCGGCCAGTTCGCCATCGCCGGTTACGACGAATACCCGACGATGGCTGTTATTGCGTTTTGCCGCCAGCGCGATGCCGACAGCGACGGGTAAACCATGCCCCAGAGCACCGGTATTGAGTTCAATACCGGGCGTTTTGTGACGCACGGGGTGGCCAGGAAGGTGAGATTCAGCGTGCTGATAAGTGGCGAGCCACTCTGTCGGGATAAAACCTGCTTCAGCCAGTACGCAGTAGTAGCCTCCTGCCGCATGCCCTTTGGACTGGATATATATGTCCCGCTCTTCGCTATCTTTGAGTTCAGGAGAGCAGTTCAGAATACGGAAATATAAAGCGGTAAGTAGCTCAACCTGTGAAAGGTCTGCTCCGGTATGGCCGCCTGCCGGGCTTTCAGCATTTAACACAATGATACGGCGACGGATAGATCGTGCTTTCTTTTCTAACTCCTTAATGGAGAGCGAAAACGGATTCATAGGATACCTCTTGAATTTAAATTCTATAATGAATAAATATTCAATCAGGATGAAAAAGAGCATAGGATGTTTTGATTGAGCTAAACATCAGGCAAAACAAACGATTATTTATTGCTCTGAATATATATTCATAACCGATTTATTATTCATATGTGTAAGATATGCCCTGTTAAAGGGTTTGTCTACGACTTGTACAGGCTATTTTCTAAAAAAAGAGAAAATGATCACATTTGCGGGAAAGATGTTGAAGTTGAGCGAGCTTGTTATCTATTCAACTATGAATAAAAATAACAGACAGGAATTCAAGGGGAATGCTATGTCGAAACAGGATGAACAGCGTTTACTGGTGAAAATTGCCACGCTTTACTATAGCGAAAACAAAAAACAGTCTGAAATTGCTTCATTGCTGCATCTGTCACAATCGTTTGTTTCACGAGCGCTGACGCGTTGTCAGAAAGAAGGGCTGGTGAAGATCACCGTTGTACAACCAACCAACATCTTTGTTGAACTGGAAAAGGCTATTGAACAGCGCTTCGGTATCCGTCAGGCGATAGTGGTGGATGCAGGTGAAAATGCTGATAGCGGACAGATAAAGCGCGCCATTGGTAGCGCAGCTGCTCATTATGTCGAAACGCGTTTACGTGCGGAAGACCTGGTGGGTATCTCTTCATGGAGTGGGACAATACGTTGCATGGTTGATGAAATGCATCCGCAAAATATTCGTGCAGCGGGCGTGATTCAGCTTTTAGGCGGCGTTGGTCCAAACGGTAACGTGCAGGCAACGATTCTCACCCAGCAACTGGCTGCGCATCTCGGATGTCCGGTATGGTTACTCCCTTCACAGAGTATTGAACATTCTGTTGAAGAGCGTTCTCGTCTGGTGAATAGCCCGGACGTAGCAACAGTTGTGGAAAAATTTTCTGCAGTTGACGTCGCAATCGTTGGGATCGGTGTGCTTGAACCATCACAATTATTGAAAAACTCGGGCAACTATTATAACGAAGAAATGCTTCAGCTTTTGGCTTCTCGTGGGGCTGTAGGGGATATTTGTTTACATTATTACGATGCCTCGGGTAAGCCGGTGCTAAGCCATGATGAGGACCCGGTTATTGGTATGGAACTGGAGCAAATTCGCCGTTGTCAGCACGTGATTGCGTTAGCGGGAGGGGTGGAAAAAAGCAATGCCATTCGTGGAGCGTTGCAGGGTGAATATATTGATGTACTGATTACTGATTACCCTACTGCACGCGCTTTGCTCAAAGGGTGATATTGCTCATGGTGAAAAGTCGATATTAACTCATATTGGTCAGGGCGAGCGTTATGAAAAAAGTCCTGCATACCTTACGTGTATTAGCTCAGACCTGATCTGACAGTTACCGGTTATTTATACAGGTATCTGTCAGATTACATCTGGCTTAAATTTTTCTCAGCCCAGATGCGTTTTCCATCAAGTAACGTTTCTATTGGCGTCCG
>NZ_JBDYQK010000033.1:0-39489 GCF_043832615.1 Klebsiella sp. KE9456 | reverse complement strand
AGGGTTATGCTTCCGGCTCGCTCGGTCCGACCACCGCCGGGCGCATGGATTCCTATGTGGACCTGCTTCAGGCGCACGGTGCAAGCATGGTGATGCTGGCCAAAGGCAACCGCAGCCAGCAGGTGACCGACGCCTGCCATAAACACGGCGGTTTCTATCTCGGCAGCATCGGCGGCCCGGCAGCGGTGCTGGCGCAGCAAAGTATTAAGAGCCTGGCTTGCGTGGCGTACCCGGAACTGGGGATGGAAGCCATCTGGAAAATCGAGGTGGAAGACTTCCCGGCCTTTATTCTGGTGGATGACAAGGGCAACGACTTCTTTCAGCAGATCCAGAATTCGCAGTGTGCGCATTGCGTGAAATGATATCAGCCGCCCTTCGGGGCGGTTTTTTATGCCGTTTAGCGGCACGAACCACTAAAACAACGTATAAATTTGTCCAATACTTAACGCTTTAAGCAGGTGAGCTTTGTCGCTATTACGCACGTTGAATCCAAGGAGAAAGTAATGACAACGTATCGCAGTGAAAAAGACTCAATGGGCGCAATCGATGTGCCTGCCGATAAGCTATGGGGCGCGCAAACCCAGCGCTCGCTGGAACATTTCCGCATATCAACGGAAAAGATGCCGGTCGAGCTTATCCATGCGCTGGCGCTGACCAAACGCGCGGCGGCGAAAGTGAATCAGGATCTCGGTTTGCTTGCCGCGGAGAAAGCAGAAGCGATTATTCAGGCCGCGGATGAAGTGCTGGCAGGCAAGCATCCGGATGAGTTCCCGTTGGCTATCTGGCAAACCGGCTCAGGCACCCAAAGTAATATGAATATGAATGAGGTGCTGGCCAATCGCGCCAGTGAACTGCTGGGCGGGGTGCGAGGGATGGAGCGTAAGGTTCACCCAAACGATGATGTCAATAAGAGCCAGAGCTCTAATGATGTCTTCCCGACCGCGATGCACGTGGCGGCGATGATTGCGCTACGGGAAAAGCTTATACCGCAGCTCAATGTGCTGAAAAAGACCCTCGATGATAAATCCGTCGCGTTTAACGACATTGTTAAAATCGGCCGTACCCACCTGCAGGACGCGACGCCGCTGACGCTCGGGCAGGAGATTTCCGGCTGGGTTGCCATGCTTGAACATAATCTGAAACATATCGAGAATAGTCTGCCACATCTGGCGGAACTGGCGCTGGGCGGTACGGCGGTGGGAACCGGGCTGAATACTCATCCGCAATATGCCGTGCGTGTCGCTGCCGAACTGGCGACCCTTAGCGGTCAGCCGTTTGTCACCGCGCCGAATAAATTTGAAGCGCTGGCGACCGTTGATGCGCTGGTACATGCGCATGGTGCGCTAAAAGGACTGGCCGCTTCGCTGATGAAAATCGCTAACGATGTTCGCTGGCTGGCATCCGGCCCCCGCTGCGGGATTGGTGAAATCGCGATCCCGGAAAATGAACCGGGTTCATCGATTATGCCGGGTAAAGTCAATCCGACCCAGTGTGAAGCCATGACTATGCTGTGCTGTCAGGTGCTGGGTAATGATGTGGCGGTGAATATCGGTGGCGCATCGGGTAACTTTGAACTCAACGTCTACCGTCCGATGGTGATCCACAACTTCCTGCAATCCGTGCGGCTGCTGGCCGATGGGATGGAGAGCTTTAACGCGCATTGCGCGGTGGGGATTGAACCTGACCGTGAGCGCATCAGCCAGTTGCTTAATGAGTCGCTGATGCTGGTAACCGCGCTGAATACCCATATCGGCTATGATAAAGCGGCGGAAATCGCTAAAAAGGCGCACAAAGAGGGGCTGACACTGAAGGCGTCCGCGCTGGCGCTTGGCTATCTGACAGAAGCGGAATTTGACAACTGGGTTCGCCCGGAGCAGATGGTCGGCAGTATGGCAACTCGCTAGCCCACCACAGGTGCAGACGCGGAGTCAGTAATTTTAGCGTCTGCGGCTGTTGTTTACGCCGGGATAGTATGTACCGCATACTGTTCAGGCATTCTCCCGAAACCGGTACGGAACGCCTTCCGTACCGGTTTCGTCCCTCTTTCTGCACATGGTGCAACGGATTCCGGAGATTAAAAAGAGTATCCCATCAGGGTGTTTCCCTTGCCATATTTATAAACTAGCCTTACCTGCATCGGCAGGAATGGCGGAAAAGGTCCCTCCGGTTTCGATGTAAACACAATAAAAATAGCCTGCCGTATGCAAACGGCAGGTTATATCAACGTACTGTTCGTTCACCGAGTGAGGCTGGTTTAATTAGCCGCGTCCAAATGCCGGCCGTTTACGGTCAAATGTCCAGCCCGGAACCAAATATTGCATCGCTTTTGCGTCATTACGGCCGCCAGCTGGCAATGATTTGTAGAGTGAATGGGCTTTTTCAACCTGAGCCCAGTCCAGTTCAATCCCAAGCCCGGGGGCTGTGGGAACGTTAATTTTACCATCAACAATTTGCAACGGGGATTGGGTTAGACGCTGGTTACCTTCCTGCCAAATCCAGTGCGTATCAATGGCGGTGGGATGACCAGGTACTGCGGCCCCAACATGTGTAAACATCGCCAGAGAAATATCAAAGTGATTGTTAGAATGGCAACCCCAGATCAGCCCCCAGTCATGACATAACTGAGCAACACGGACTGCGCCGGTCATTGTCCAGAAATGAGGGTCGGCAAGGGGAATATCCACCGCATTCAGCATAATGGCGTGACCCATTTCACGCCAGTTGGTGGCTATCATATTGGTTGCCACGGGCAGACCAGTTGCCCGGCGGAATTCAGCCATGACTTCGCGCCCGGAAAATCCTTGTTCTGCTCCACATGGGTCTTCAGCGTAGGTCAGAACATCTTTCATTCCTTTACATAACTGAATGGCTTCATCCAGTAACCAGGCGCCATTAGGATCGACAGTAATTCGGGCGTCAGGGAAACGTTTATGCAGTGCCGTTACGGTTTCAATTTCGTGTTCGCCTGGAAATACCCCCCCTTTCAGTTTGAAATCTTTAAACCCATAACGCGCCTGCGCTGCTTCAGCCAGGCGCACAACAGCATCACTGCTAAGTGCAGACTGATGGCGCAAGTGATACCACTCATGTTTTCCTGTTTCACCCGCCTGATAGGGTAAATCCGTTTTTTCTCTGTCTCCGATATAAAACAAATAACCAAGTACCGTCACAGCATCACGTTGTTTTCCGGGGCCAAGTAACTCACAGACGGGCACACCGAGAAACTGTCCCGCCAGATCCAACAGTGCGGCTTCAAGTGCTGCTACCGCGTTTACTCGTAGTTCAAAGGTCCAGGCCCCACCGCCAAATGCCGCAAAGTCAGAGGCCTGGTTGCCAGTATGTACCTGATGCACGATCTTATTCATTCGGGCAACATCTTTACCCACTACCAACGGAATAGCTTGTTTAAGTGTTTCCAGTATGACGTCACCACCTGGTGCCTCGCCAACTCCTGTGTGGCCGGCATTATCTTTTAGTATGACCAGATTGCGAGTGAACCACGAGCTATGGGCTCCGCCAATGTTTAATAACATGCTGTCATATCCGGCTACCGGAATAACCTTCATCTCAGTAATGATGGGACTGCTTTGCGTATTTAGCATAAAAAATTCTCTTATCTCGATAATGAAATCAGCAAGGTTCGAATACAACAATACATGCATTGTTGTTAACGATTTTTTGATTTATAACCAAACCTCGTAAGGAATAAGATGGAAGGGCATACTGTAAAAATCACCATTATTGGCTCTCCGTGTAAGGAAAAATATGCCGCTGAATTAAATATCACTTCAGGATAGTAAATATCAACGATGTTGTTCACTGTGCAAGCGCCTAAAAAAAGGCTAGATATTTAAAGTTTCTGTACAGCATTGGATTGTGTCTTTTGCATGAGTGTAAACAATATTTGCTTTTTATTGGTGTGGTTGACGGGTGTAAAGGGCTTGAAATATGATGTTTATTATATGTTAAATATTGTGCGGGTATATAAATGGAGAGAAAAGAGGTGGCCAGAAGTGTGATTTTGCTCACTTGCTGTTGGCGTATTGACAAAAATCCCGGCATAAAAAAGCTTGGTTTTTGGACGACTGCATAATCAACTTGTCTGTGCATGGTCCTATACTAATTATTAAAACATATGAGGTATTGCGTATAGGTAATCACTTACAGGTATCATCTTTTTATCTTGGCATGTTGTGACGGTAGGCGGTTTCCTTCGGTTTTACGCTGGGGATATACATATTTTCATATGTTGAATAAATATCATTAATTAATGAAATTATTGACCAGCAGTCATTGAAAATGAATGTCTTGTCACATAGTCACTTTATGTGACAGTGCTGATTTTAAATTATTTAACGCAGGTGTCTATTATGGTGGAAACCACTACGTCCGTATCAACCAGAACGGTAAAAGTCCGTTATTTAATGCTACTGCTACTGTTTGTGGTCAGCACAGTAAACTATGCAGACCGTTCAACAATATCAATAGCAGGTCCGAGAATAGCAGCAGATTTGAACCTTAATATGGTGCAGATGGGATATATTTTTTCAGCATTTGGTTGGGCATATACGTTTTCGCAACTCCCCGGAGGATGGCTGCTTGACCGTTTTGGTTCTAAAGTTGTTTATGGATGTTCTATCTTATTCTGGGGGATTTTTTCGTTTTCTCAGGGTTTTGTGCATTATTTTTCATTTGCTGTCGTCTTGTTGTTCAGCCTGCGTTTTTTGGTGGGAATGGCTGAGGCGCCAGTGATGCCAGCAAATAGTCGGATTGTTTCCGCCTGGTTTCCGGTGCGCGAGCGAGGCACGGCTTCTGCTATTTTTAATGCTTCGCAATATGCGGCATTGGTGGTGTTCACCCCGTTATTGGGGTGGATTACCCAGGAAGTTAGTTGGACTTATGTCTTTATTGTGATGGGCAGTATTGCCATTATTTTATCTTTTGTCTGGATGAAAAAAATGTATAGCCCGACCCAGTATCCTGGGCTGAGCAGTGAGGAGCTTAATTATATTAAAGAGGGCGGTGCTCTGGTCGAAATGGATAGTCCGGCTAAGCAGAAAACACCGTGCAAAACAAACCAGCTTTTCTATATTAAACAGTTGCTAAGCAATCGTATGTTATTAGGGATTTATCTGGGTAATTACTGCGTAAATGCTATTACCTGGTTTTTCTTGTCCTGGTTCCCGATTTATCTTGTTAAAGGACGAGGTATGACCATTCTCCATGCTGGCTTTATTGCGGCATTACCGGCGATATGTGGCTGCATTGGCGGCGTATTGGGCGGCGTCGTGTCAGATAAGCTCTTACGCAGAGGCTGTTCGTTATCAGTTGCACGTAAAACGCCAATTATTTTCGGTATGCTATTGTGTATGAGTATGGTTGCATGTAATTACACCAACTCGAATGTACTGGTTGTTATCATTATGTGTCTGTCATTTTTCGGTAAAGGATTTGGTGCCCTTGGCTGGACAATTAATGCAGATACCGCACCGAAAGAAATTATGGGGCTCAGTGGTGGCGTGCTTAATCTGATAACTCAGATTGGCGCAATTACCACACCGATTGTTATTGGTTACATTATTCAACAGACAGGATCTTTTGGTGGTGCGCTGGTGTATGTGGTCGCTAATGGCGCAGTGGTTATTTTAAGTTACGTGTTTATTGTGGGTAAAATTCAGCGAATGGAACTCAGACATCCGGCATGATGAGGCCTGCTGACAGAAGCGAAGTTTGGCCACTGACGACGCCCGGAATCCATGTCGCAGCATAGTTACTCGCCAGCCAGCCATAAATGCAGACGCGGAATCAGTAATCTTAGCGTCTGCGCCTGGGGTTTATGTCGATACTGTACATTATCGGCATCATAGTTCAGCAATTCACCCAAATCCGGTACGTTAACGCCTTTCGTACCGGATATCAGCGCAACCATTGGCCCCGGGCAGGCGTATTGTATCTGTTTTTGTTCCCCGCTATACCAGACCCGGGCGATAGGCTGTACTTTCACTGGCCGTTTAATTTTTAGCTTTGCCCGCTGCGGCAGGGCAGCGATATCCTGATACTCTCGCTCCAGTTTGCTTTGCCACTGCTCACGCGTCCAGGGGGGAACCGCCCGTGGCGACTGGAGGCTTTTCTCCAGTTGCATGAGCACCTGATCGCGAGTCAGATTTTTAATTATATGTTTATTGGCCCAGCCGAAACGGATGGTATTCGGGTCGACCAGCGGCGTCAGCGTCCGATAGGCGCTTAGCGTAATCAACCCCGGCAAATGGCGGTGGACCCATTCAAAGCGCGCGGTGGAGGGGAGGCCGGAATCAACGGTGACAATCTTCTCAAAGGTTGTTTTGAGGGCGTTGATATGCGCGATTTTTTGCAACAATGCATTCTGCTCGGTAACAGTGGTTTGCAGGCAAATCGCCCCAGGCAAACGTACCGCCGCTTTACTGCTTCGGCTTTCCGACTGCTGTTGGATAAACAAATGGCTGTAGTGTCTGAGGGCCATCTCCAGTGCAGTTTTACCGGTATGCTGAACGACATTGATGCTGTTCAGCGGTTGATGTTCGGCGTCTTTGCTTACCGGCGGCAGCTCAAATACCCGAGCGGCCAGCAGACGGTAGTTGCTCAGCGTCAACTGGAGTGACTGTAGCTCATGCTCCAGTTGGCGAAAGGTGTCATTTAGGCGTTCAACGAGATCGTAGCTGGCCATAGTTTCCCGCATTAGTTACAACATACTATATGATTTTAAACTATACGCAGACCCAGGCACCTGCGCAAGGGCTAATCAGGTAAGGAGGTAAGATCAGGCAGTTGGTGATAAACCGGCCAGCTAAAGGAAAAGCGGGCGCCCCCAAGCGAGCTTTCCTCACAGCGGACCTCACCTGACATCGCCTGGGCGATACTGTGGACGATAGCCAGGCCAAGCCCGCAGCCGCCGGTGGCGCGATCGCGACTGGGATCAAGGCGTACAAATGGCTCGAAAATCCGTTCCCGTTCATCAGGCGCAATTCCCGGACCATCGTCTTCTACCCGCAGTGTTGCTCGCGATCCCTGTAGCGTCAGGCTGATCTGTATACGCTGGTTACTGTAGCGCAATGCGTTATTCACCAGATTGTCCAGCACGCGCTCCATCAGGCGCATATCCAGCGCGCCATAATTTCCGGTAATGACTTCGCGTAGCGTAACCTCGCGCTGGGGATTAACCGTCTGAATATCTTCAATGTGGACACGAATCCACACCGGAAAGTTGGGCGTGGTTAATTTCAGTTCATTTTGCGGACGGTCAAGGCGTGCATAGGTCAACAGTTCTTCTATCAGCGCTTCCAGTTGACCGATATCGCGATTTAACGCCTGCGATTCGGCCTCGGTGAGGTTCTCACTCATCTCCAGACGGTAACGCAGGCGGACCAACGGCGTGCGCAGTTCGTGGGCAATGCCGTCAATTAGCTGTTTTTTGCTGGCGATAAGCGCATTGATGTTATCGGCCATCTGATTAAACGCCACGCCCAGCCGTTCAAAGCTGGACATGCTGTCGAAATGAATTCGCTCGCTAAGGTGCCCCTCGCCGAAGCGTTGGGCGGCGGTTTCAATACGCAACATATCCTGCCAGTGAGGACGCATCCAGATAAATACCGGAAAGGCCAGCGAGATAGCGATAAAGGCCATTAGCGCCAGATCAAGGAGACGCATCTCATGCAGAAAATAGAGATAGGGGACCGGGCCTACGGACAGCACATAGTGGCTGCGGGGGATGCGCTGGATAAACGTGTACTGGTCATCCAGAGCGACAATATCCCCGGCGCGCAAATGTTGCATTGAGCTTTCCGAAAGCTTGAATTTGCTGATGGGTTCGATATGCAGGTCGAAAGAGAGATTCAGGTCCAGCTCTTTAAGGGTTTTGCTCCAGTCGCGCGGTGGGATCTCTCGTAATTCGCTGCGCATCAGATACAGCGAACTCTTCATTAAATCGTCCAGCGACTGACGTCCTGCGCGTTCGGCGGTGAATTTGTACACCAGGCCAACCATCATGGTCATTACCAGGAAACAGACAAACAGCAACAGGTAAAACTGCACAAACAGTTTTTTCATTAAATCTCACCAATAAATCAATATGTTAACTACCTGATTTTTATCCTCAGGAGCGCTATGGCGGCATTGATATATCTGCCAAAGCACTGATTCAGGAACGAAATCTGATCGCTGTCGAGAGCATTTATCCAGGCCGAATAGGTGTGAAAAGCCATATCTGCCTTGTTATGCCCTGGTTGACTGGTCATGAAAGCAGGGTTCGCCCCGACTGACAACATCCAGTTGACTGGGAACAGTATAAAGCTATTGAAAGGTGCAGGAATATGGTTATATATGGTTATATATGGTTATGTAACCACGTATATAACGATATGTGAGCACAGGGATGAACAAATGAATTTTTTTACGAGGACGGATTCATGAAGCCAATAAAATACCTACTTTCCGGCATACTGCTGTGCTGTAGCTTTATTTCCACCGCCGCCGATCTCCATCTTTATGCCGGGGCGGGTTTACGTACGCCGGTAGATAAAATTGTCTCGCGTTTCGAAAAAGAGACAGGCCAACACGTCACGGTAGAATACGGTGGCTCAGGGCAGATTCTTGCCCGTTTTGAGTTAACCCGGCAGGGCGATTTATTTCTGCCTGGCTCCGCTGATTATGTCGATAAAATTAAGTCGGAAGGTGAACTGCAAGAGTCTTTCCCACTGGTACACCATACCCCGGTCATGGCGATTCGGAAGGATAAAGCTGACGGTATTACCACCTTTGCTGAACTGGCGAAAAGTCATCTAAAACTCGGAATGGGTGACCCGAAGGCGATTGCGCTGGGCAAAAGCGGCGAGAAGTTGTTAGCGCTTTCCGGCTATGGCAATGCCTTGCGGGAAAAAGTGGTGGTCAGAACGGCGACAATTAAGCAACTGGTGATGTATCTGCTCAACGGCGATGTGGATGCGGCGGTTATCGGCCGTACTGACGCCGTGAAAAATAAAGACACGCTGGTTCTTCTGCCGACGCCAGCAGGTACGCCGGATGAAATTGCCACGCTGGCGATTCTGCGGACCAGTAAACATCCTGAAATCGCGCGCCAGCTGGCAGACTATTTTACGTCAGCACAGGGTATTAAGGTCTTCACCGATATGGGCTACCTGCCCATTAATGAATAATTACCGTGGCTAAACTGACGCTGCTGCCGCTTGGTTTGCTGCTGATTCTGGTGATAGGGTCGTTATTATCGCTGGTGTTTGAGCTGGATCTGACCACGCTTATCCAGGTTCTGCAGGAGCCTGAACTATTTTTCGCTGTCATGCTCTCACTGGGAACGGCTCTGCTCTCCCTGCTACTGTCGCTGTTGATTGCTATTCCTGCCGGATGGGCGGTGGCACGGATGAACTTCCGAGGTAAAGATATTGTCAATATGTTGCTTGATATTCCTCTGGTAACACCCCCTTTGATCGTCGGCATCGGTTTGCTGCTTTTACTCGGTCAACATGGCCCCCTGGCGACGGTGGCGCCAGGTCTAGCCGATGTGTTGTTTTCGCCATTTGGCGTGGTGATCGCTCAGACTTATGTTGCCAGCGCGATTATTTTACGTTCTGCCAGCGCTGCGTTTTCTTCAATTGATCCGGCATTTATTACGACAGCCTGGAATCTGGGACTGACGCCGCTGCGCTCCCTGATCCTGGTGGAAATCCCGCTGTGCTGGCACACGTTATTGGGGGGCAGCATTCTGGCACTCGCCAGGGCACTCGGCGAGTTTGGCGCGACGTTAATGCTGGCTGGCGCGACACGCCTGAAGACTGAAACCCTGCCGATTGCGGTTTACCTGAATATCGCCAGCGGAGATTTTTCTCTCGCCATTGGCTGCGCGCTGGTGTTGATTTTTCTGGCGGGAATATTGCTGCTGGTACTGCATCGGGTACAGCATATTTATAAGGAAAACGTTCATGCTGCGCGTTGAGCATTTAACCACGCAGGCGTTTAATGAACTGGATTTCCATGTTTCGGAAGGGATCTGTACTGCCATTACCGGGCCATCGGGCAGCGGCAAAACGACACTACTGAATGCTATTGCGGGGATAATCTCTTATCAAGGAGAAATATGTCTTGACGGAAAATCAATCAATACGATCCCACCCTGGCAGCGTCCCTGTCGTTATCTCAATCAGCGACTGTATCTGTTTCCGTATCTGACGGTCGCGGGGAATCTGGCACTGGCGCAGTACGCGGCCGGTTTGCCGCGTTCAAGGCAGAAACAAATGTCTGTACTTGACGATATGGGGATTGCGCATCTGGCGGACTGTTACCCCCGACAGATTTCCGGTGGCGAGCAACAACGAGCAGCGTTAGCCAGAGCGCTGGTATCCCGGCCGCGATTGTTGCTTCTTGATGAGCCCTTTTCAAATCTGGACTGGGGTATTCGTTCACGCTTGTGGGAAATAGTCAGAGGGTTACGCCAGTACGACGTGACGGTAATTCTGGTGACACATGAACCAAAAGAAGCAGAGTATTTGGCTGAAACACAGTGGGTTTTCCAGAGTGGAAAATTACATGAAACCCGGAATTAAAACACATAACCCTCAATCGTACGGGTCAACATGACGCCAGTGGCTGCGCAAAATGGGGCGAAATTCGCAAGCATTTCCAGGGACGGGGTACAATCATTGGCATGAAAAAGACCGTACCCGTCGGTTGCTAAATTGAATATAACGTATTGAAATAAAATGATTAATTTTAATCAGGCGAGTTGAAAATTCTCCACGCACTAAAACAGCCCGGGCAGTTTCTCCACAACCTGATCCGTGAATTAGTTATCCCAGGCGTGCGGGGCAAACAGGTAGCCTTTATTGCGTACCGTCTTAATACGATAGGGTTCAGTTGCATTATCGAGAAGTTTTTTGCGTAAACGCGAAATGGCAACATCGACGCTGCGGTCCATGCCATCGTAACTGACGCCGCGCAGATTCTTCAGCAGGGCGTCCCGGTCCATAATTTGCCCGGCGTGTGTGGCCAGTTCCCACAACAGATCGAAGTCCGCTGTAGAGAGTGACACGCCGTCGCCGCTTAGCGTCACCTGTCGATTGACCGGATCAATGGTCAGGGAGCCAAAGCTAATGGATTTATGGGGGGTAAGCGAAGAGGGCGCCCCGGCGCCCGGCGCGGCGATATGCTGACGAAGATGCAGGCGCAGGCGGGCCAATAGCACGGCCGGCGGCGTGGTTTTCAGAATATAATCGCTGGCGCCCATTTCGAGCGATAAAATATGGTTCATATCGCTGTCCAGGGAGGTGAGCAGTACAATGGGGCCCAGCCACTGGCCGCGCAAATCCCGGCACAGCGTCATGCCGTCTTTACCCGGCAGCATGATATCCAGTAACACCAGATCCGGCTGTTCGCGGGCGATAACCTCTTCCGCCTGGTCGCCTCGTGGTTCAACAACCACGTCCATATCATGCTTTCCCAGATAAGCGGCGATCAGCGCGCCCACCTCCGGATCATCCTCAACAAAAACGATCTTATTCATATTTTATGCGTTGCACTTTTTATTAACGAATTGAATTTATTGTGTCAGGTCACTTTCACTCGCGTCCGGAGA
The DNA here is from genome assembly GCF_043832615.1 of Klebsiella sp. KE9456. Taxonomy (NCBI): domain Bacteria; kingdom Pseudomonadati; phylum Pseudomonadota; class Gammaproteobacteria; order Enterobacterales; family Enterobacteriaceae; genus Klebsiella; species Klebsiella sp. KE9456. Next base: position 27,872 of record NZ_JBDYQK010000033.1, on the reverse strand, counting down.
CGTGGGCCCAGTTACGGGCACAGGACGTTGACCTGTGAATGGCTGTTTGCTGCCAGCCACGCGCCATAAACATTGTAAACCATCTGTGCATTCATGCGACTTATCGGGTTCGTCATGAAGCGAGCCTCCGGATGATGAATGAAAAGCAAGGCCGTATCTGAAAGCAAACATGACGCCCGACAAATCAATGACATCCTCAACAGATATAAATGATGCGCCGCCCTGAAAAAGAGAATGGATCATTGTTTGTCGGCTACGGTATGCGCCACGGACAAAGGGAGTAGAGGCGGCAAACCGTATTTTGCCCGCGCGCGATTGCAGGCCTCATTGACCTTTCCGTCCTCGCCGGACATGGCAAACTCGCGGCATGTGGAAGAGCGGTCTTCGTAAATCGTGCAGCATGCTGATTGCCCCGGCGCACCGGCAAGCGCAACGCAGCGGGGATGCTTCTGGTTGGTTCCGACCATACATCGGTGGTATGGCGAAATTTGTTCAGTAAGCTCAACGGGAACAGTGCCGCCTGCGTCACAGCCCTCAGCCCAGTAAAAAGAGACACGAAAAAACGCACAACAGGCTCCGCATGTCATACATGGATTCAGGTCGCTCACAGTTTCACCAGCTACAGAAAAAGGGTTTTGTGGAAACCGCAGCCAGATTGTATGCAGAAACGACTGCGGTGGATACCAGAATGCGGGAATTAACATACACCGCCTTTAATTTGCCTGCCATTATTCTTTTATACCCTAAATTATTCGAGTTGCAGGAAGGCGGCGACGCAGTGAATCCCCGGGAGCGTACTCCAGTACGTGACTGGGGTGAACGAGGAAAGCCAACGCACATGCAACTTGAAGTATGACGGGTATATAAACAAATGTTCTTCCGTTATGCTGTGAATACTTGTTAGTTAATGGTGAAGGAAAAGGAATGGGGCTGTTGATTAAAGCGTTGCTCGGGGCTCTGGTCGTTGTCCTGATTGGCGTACTGTCCAAAACAAAAAATTACTATATCGCCGGGTTGATTCCATTATTTCCTACCTTTGCGCTGATAGCGCACTATATCGTCGCCAGCGAGCGGGGTATTGAAGCGCTGCGTACCACAATCGTATTCGGTATGTGGTCGATAATACCGTATTTTATCTATTTGTTTTCACTGTGGTATTTTACCGGGATTATGCGCCTGCCGTTTGCTCTGGCAGGCGCAGTCGGGTGCTGGAGTTTGTGCGCGTGGCTGTTAATTATTGGCTGGAGTCGCTTTCATTAACGCAGGTGGCGGCCACCGTCAACGGCGAATGAACGACCAGTAACATAGCAACTGTCGAGCAGGTATTCGATCAGGTCGATGATCTCTTTTTCACCTGGCGCAATCTTCATCAGCGATTTATCAAGCGCCTGTTTACGGTAATCCGCATCATCGCCTTCATTAAATAAAATCAGCGATGGGGCAATGGCGTTAACTTTAATTTCCGGCGCCAGCTTGCGGGCAAACGAGCGGCCCATATTATCCAGCGCCGCTTTACTGGCCGCGTAAGCAATATGTTTGTCGCTGCCGCGCTCCACGACGTAGTCGGTAATGTGGATTATATCGCTGGCGGCATGACCGTGACCGCGCAACAGGCTCTCCAGCGAGTGATTAAGCAGATAGGGGGCGTTGACATGAATTTGCATCATGCTGGAGAGCACGGTGGTTAATGGCGTTCCGGGTTTTTCCGCCATCCAGCCGCTGGCGTTATGAATAATGGCTCGCAAACCGCCGCGAGCATGCGCTTTCACCTCTTCAGCAAACGCCAGAATGCTGTCATCATCACTGAAATCCCCGTGCAGGCAAACGGCTCCCGCGTCGCGCAGCTCATCAATGGCTGGATAGTACGTGCGGTAGCTGATGATAACAGGGTGTTGCTGAGCCAGAAAATGGCGAGCCAGAGCGAGGCCGATGCGACGGCCTCCGCCGGTAATCAGGATCGGGCGAGGCTGGATGTCAGCCATGGATATCTCCTTCGAATTCAGCGGCAGGGTAACCGCTTACCCCACCAGCATCCACGTGGCTGGTAGGGCGGCAACCAGTAAAAAAATAATGAGTGCCAGATCACGGCGTTTTAGCGAACGCTCGTACTGGTGAGTACGACGGGCGTACAGGAAAACCAGTAGACCCGGAGCGTAAAGTATCACCGACAAAAGCAAATGCACAGGGCCAGATGCATATAATAACCATACGCCATAAATACCGGCCCCAACGCCTACCGCCTTATGTAGCGGGCGTTCGGCAATCTTCAGCAGAAAGGCGCCGACAAGGAAATAAGGCACCAGAATCATCTCGGAGGCGATGGTAAGCAGCGTGTTATAATCGGCGCCGGTTAGCCAGATCAACACCAAACAAACCTGCACGCTGATGTTGGTCAGCCAGAGTGAAGCTGATGGCGCGTTATTTTTATTGTGGCTGGCGAAGAGGCGCGGGAAAGCTTTATGCGTCGCCGCCAGATAAGGGACCTCCGCCGCCATAATCGTCCAGCTCAGATAAGCGCCGCAGACGGAGATAATCAACCCGGCAGCGATAACAATTTCCCCCCAGCGTCCCATCATGTTGACCATCAATCCAGCCATCGACGGGTTGCGGATTTCCGCCAGTTCACTGCGAGGCATGACGCCCAGCGAGAGCAGGGTCACCAGCAGATAGACCGTCAATGCCGACAGCACCGCCAGCAGCGTCGCGCGGCCTACGTCCCGTTTATTCCGGGCCCGTGCGGAAACGACGACCGCGCCTTCGACGCCGATAAAAACCCACAGGGTGATCAACATGGTATTTTTCACCTGTTCCCACACCGGTACGCCCAGCGCCAGTCCGCTAAAATCCAGACGGAATGTCTCTGTGCGAAAGGCGATAGCAGCTAATACGACAAACGCGCCAAGAGGTAGTAGCTTGGCAAGGGTCGCCGCCAGGTTGATACTTGCCGCAGTTTGTACGCCGCGCAAAATCAGAAAGTGCACGATCCACAGCAACACCGATGCGCCGACGATTGACTGCCAGGTGTTACCTTCGCCAAACAGGCGCAGTTCCGGGGTATCGGTAAAGAAACTTAGCGCGGAGAAAACGATAACCAGATAGGAGACATTGGCGATAACCGCACACAGCCAGTAACCCCAGGCGGAACAGAAGCCAATCAGTTCGCCAAAGCCTTCCCGGGCATAGGTAAAAATGCCGCCGTCGAGTTCGGGACGAATGCGCGTAAGCAGCAGCATGGCAAAGGCGAGGAACAGAATCCCCAGGCCGGTGATGCTCCAGCCGATAAGCAACGCCGACGGACTGGCTACGGCGGCCATGTTTTGCGGCAAACTGAATACACCAGCACCCAGCATTGAACTAAGTACCAATGCGGTCAGGGCACTCAGGCCCAGTTTCTTTTCCATTGTCTTCCTGAAATGCTGAATTGCAGACTCAGCGTCTGGCCCATCTGGGCGGGTTCACTTACCGTTTTGGCCCAGGGCAGCGATAAGAATATTTATTTTGCAAAATCGCATAAAAATGGATGATTTCGCTGAGGTGCGGGATTTTACGAAGTGTTTTGTACGCATGCAATGGAGGAAGCGAAAAAAAGCGAAGCAGTGGCATTTACCGGCATCGTGCAGAAGTGTCTACCGTGGGGTGTGAACGAAAAATAAGGCGCTTTCGGTTATGTGAAGGCGCCTTATGCAACCCAATAAGGTTTATTTGTACAGATCGGCGCTGATGGTGATGTTGCCGCCGCGCTCCTGCCACTGACGGGTAATGTGATAATATTTCGCGCCTTTTTTAGCGGCGCGTTTCGCCGTCTGGTAGGAGATTTCCGTCATATTGCCGTAGTTGCCGGTGAACTTGATACTGTCGAAAGGAATCATCTGCGCGGCGGTGATTTTGTTCACTTCTTCGATTTTAGTGCCATCCGGAAGCGTGACAGTGTAACGCCCACCTTTGGAAGACTGGGTTTCAAAAAAGCGACCGACGCCAGTACCCGCGCCGACGGATGCTGACGTGGCGACTCCGGGGATTTCCACTTTTTTCGCTGCTGCACCACCTTCGGCCAGCGCGGCGCGCCCGGCCTGGGAATCAGCGGGGATAGCATCCGGGCTTTGCAGGACACGTTTTTTGGCATCAGCTTTATAAATATAGGCGGTGATACGCTGGTTGCCGCCGTCGTTTGCATCAATCTGGCGCACAATAAAGAAAGAGGCCGCGCCTTTGGCTTTAGCCGCTTTGGAGATGGCGTCGTTGACTTCCGGCTGGCTGCGGTAGAAGCCCTGAACGGTGACGGTATCGAAAGGCTCCAGTTCAACGGCCTGAACTTTCGGTAATTCCATTACGCCATTGATAATACGATTTTTCGGCGCGTCGGCCTGTGGGGCATTTTGTTTATAAAAATCGGCCGTTACGCGTAAGTTGCCGCCGCTGCCAAAATCAGACGTATCGACAACATAAAAGGACGCAGCGCCTTCTTTGTCTGCTTTACGGGAAACGGCCTGCACCGCGTTGCCGATGGAGTTAAAGCGGCCTGTGATTTCCACGCGCTGATAGGGCTTCAGCGCAGCCGCTTGCTCCGGCGTCAGCTCGATCGCCGCATGGGCAGATATCGCGGTCGTAGCCAGAAGGGCAGACGCCAGGAGTGAGTTCTTAAGCTTCATAAAAATAATCCTTTGCCTTGCGCAAACCATGTACTGGTGTTGTTGTTGACTGAAAACATTTGATTATTGCATTTATCGCGCGTGACTGTCTGCGTCAATTTTATGTCGCCGCCCGAAACGTACAAGGACGAAATATAACATTTCCCGATATGTTGAAAAAACAGCCGCTTGAGCAGCAAAATCGATAATCGATATGACTTTAATAAGTTAATGTAATGTTAATGCAATGATCTTGATGGCGATAAATGGTGAATTACCCCCTCAGCTAAGCGAATTATCAGGTACAGGAATAAAAATAAGGCAAATATTGCTGTCTGACACGGTTAGTCGTGCGTTTTGCCAATAAAATCAAAATTTCTGTTTTATCGCTGTAGATCACAATCGGTATTTTCAGTAGGTTATAAAAAGTTTGTTACTGTTTCATTTTTCAGACATATGTCGGAGGGAGCATGTCCTTTGCCCCTTCGACAGTTGGTTGTAAGAAAAGCAAACCATCATCAAAAACCGATGGAAGGGAAAACTATGCGTATTGGTGTACCAAGAGAGAAACTAGCCCTGGAGACCCGGGCCGCCGCCACGCCGAAGACGGTGGAGCAGTTGCTGAAACTCGGGTTTAGCGTCGTCGTTGAGAGCGGCGCCGGTAAACTGGCCAGTTTCGACGACGAAGCCTTTGTTCAGGCTGGCGCGGAAATCGTTAACGGCAATGATGTGTGGCAGTCAGACGTCATTCTGAAAGTTAACGCGCCTGAAGACGATGAAATCCAACTGCTTAATCCCGGCACGACGCTCATCAGTTTTATCTGGCCTGCGCAAAACTCGCAGCTGATGGAAAAACTGGCGGCGCGTAACATTAACGTGATGGCGATGGACTCGGTGCCGCGTATTTCTCGTGCTCAGTCGCTGGATGCGTTGAGTTCGATGGCCAACATCGCCGGTTATCGCGCAATTGTTGAAGCCGCGCATGAATTTGGTCGCTTCTTTACCGGGCAAATCACCGCGGCAGGGAAAGTCCCTCCTGCGAAGGTGATGGTTATCGGGGCCGGGGTTGCGGGTCTCGCGGCCATCGGCGCGGCGAATAGCCTCGGCGCGATCGTTCGTGCTTTTGACACCCGTCCGGAAGTCAAAGAGCAGGTGCAGAGTATGGGCGCCGAGTTCCTTGAACTGGACTTTAAAGAGGAAGCCGGCAGCGGTGACGGTTATGCCAAAGTGATGTCTGAAGCCTTTATCAAGGCGGAGATGGAGCTGTTCGCCGCGCAGGCGAAAGACGTCGATATTATCGTCACCACGGCGCTGATTCCGGGTAAACCGGCACCGAAGCTGATTACCCGAGAAATGGTCGACACCATGAAGTCCGGTAGCGTGGTTGTTGATCTGGCGTCGCAAAACGGCGGCAACTGCGAATACACCGTGCCGGGTCAGGTCGTCACCACCGACAATGGCGTGAAGATTATCGGTTATACCGATCTGCCGGGGCGCTTACCGACTCAATCATCTCAATTGTACGGGACCAACCTGGTTAACCTGCTTAAACTGCTGTGCAAAGAGAAAGACGGCAATATCGTGATCGATTTTGATGATGTCGTTATTCGGGGCGTTACCGTTATTCGCGAGGGTGAAATCACCTGGCCTGCACCACCGATTCAGGTGTCCGCTCAGCCGCAGGCGGCCGCGAAGAAAGTGGAAGCGCCGGTGGAAGAAGCAAAACCCGGTTCGCCGTGGCGTAAATATGCGCTGATGGCGCTGGCGATTATTCTGTTTGGCTGGCTGGCCAGCGTGGCGCCGAAAGAGTTCCTTGGCCACTTTACCGTTTTTGCGCTCGCTTGTGTGGTCGGTTACTACGTGGTGTGGAACGTTTCTCATGCATTGCACACGCCGCTGATGTCGGTAACTAATGCGATTTCCGGCATCATTGTGGTCGGTGCATTACTACAGATAGGTCATGGCGGCTGGGTTAGCGCCCTGAGCTTTATCGCGGTGCTGATCGCCAGCATTAATATTTTTGGTGGTTTCACCGTCACTCAGCGCATGCTGAAAATGTTCCGCAAAGGATAAGGGGTAACAAATGTCTGGTGGATTAGTTACAGCTGCATACATTGTTGCCGCGATTCTGTTTATTTTTAGCCTTGCAGGGCTTTCCAAACACGAGACCTCTCAGCAGGGTAATTACTTCGGGATCGCCGGGATGGCGATTGCGCTGGTGGCGACCATTTTGGGGCCGGACAGCAGCAACATCGCGTGGATTCTGTTGGCGATGGTGATCGGCGGCGCAATTGGTATTCGTCTGGCGAAGAAGGTTGAAATGACCGAAATGCCGGAGCTGGTGGCAATCCTGCACAGCTTCGTCGGTCTGGCGGCGGTGCTGGTGGGCTTTAACAGCTACTTGCAGCATGAAACGGGTATGGAACAGATTCTGGTCAATATTCATCTGACCGAAGTGTTCCTCGGTATCTTCATCGGCGCGGTCACTTTTACCGGTTCCGTTGTGGCGTTTGGTAAGCTGTGCGGCAAACTCTCCTCTAAGCCGCTGATGCTGCCGAACCGTCATAAGCTGAACCTGGCGGCGCTGGTCGTTTCCTTCCTGCTGCTGGTGGTGTTTGTGCGTACCGACAGTGTGGCGATGCAGGCAATTTGCCTGTTGGTGATGACCGTTATCGCGCTGGCGTTTGGCTGGCATCTGGTGGCCTCAATCGGCGGTGCGGATATGCCGGTCGTCGTTTCAATGCTGAACTCATACTCTGGCTGGGCCGCGGCGGCGGCAGGTTTTATGCTCAGCAACGACCTGCTGATCGTTACCGGTGCGCTGGTCGGTTCTTCCGGTGCAATTCTGTCATACATTATGTGTAAGGCGATGAACCGTTCGTTCATTAGCGTTATTGCCGGTGGTTTCGGCAGCGACGGTACGTCTTCATCGTCTGATGAAGAAGTAGGGGAGCATCGTGAAATCAGCGCAGAAGAAACTGCGGAGATGCTGAAAAACTCCCAGTCGGTGATCATCACGCCAGGCTATGGTATGGCGGTGGCCCAGGCGCAGTATCCGGTTGCCGATATCACGGAGAAATTACGCGCGCGTGGGATCAAGGTGCGTTTCGGTATTCATCCGGTTGCCGGGCGTTTGCCAGGCCATATGAACGTACTGCTGGCGGAAGCGAAAGTTCCGTACGATATCGTGCTGGAAATGGACGAAATTAACGACGATTTCGCTGATACCGACACCGTGCTGGTTATCGGCGCTAACGACACGGTCAACCCGGCTGCCCAGGACGATCCACACAGCCCGATCGCCGGCATGCCGGTTCTCGAAGTGTGGAAAGCGCAGAATGTGATTGTGTTTAAGCGTTCGATGAATACGGGCTATGCAGGTGTACAGAACCCGCTGTTCTTTAAAGAGAATACCCAGATGCTGTTTGGCGATGCCAAAGCCAGCGTCGATGCGATTCTGAAAGCGTTGTAAGACAACACGTTTAAAACCTTTGCTTCTTAAGCCGTCTCTTCTGAGACGGCTTTTTTATATGTGTGATGTCGTTATCATTTGCTCATAAAATAGCCAGTCAGGCGTGTTATAATAAATCAGTTTTTCATCCAACCAGAGGATATTATGGATACCGAGTTAACCCCCACGCAACTGGCCATCGAATTTCTGCGTCGTGACCCTGCTGCTTTGACCCCCGCGCAGTATCTGAAAAAGCTGAAAGTACTGGAACTTGAGTTCGCTGATTTAATGGCGCTCTCAGCCCTGGAGCTTAGAGAAGAGATCGATCACGCATGGCGGTTAGGTATCCACTAACGTTTTACGTTACCGATGTTTGTTGTGATGTCAGGGGCCGAAAGGCCCTTTATTTTTGCCAGAAATATAAAACGACTGGGCCTGAATGGTGCTGTATATAATTTTCACGACTCCTGTCGCCGCAGATTTATTGCTGGCCTACCGCGGGGGAGCATATCAGGAAGCCGGCGAGGGTGCAGGCGCGCATCCTGGGACAGGCGCTGGATCGGATAAAGCGACGTGAAGCGGTTCACGCCGCAAAACTATCAATTAACGCTCCCTTCAGGCCCATAAGGCGCGGTTAAGTCATTGCGAATGGCTTAACCGCGCGGCGGAAGACACGAAGTAAACGCCGGGCTAATCATCTTCTTCGTCATCCAGCTCCACTGGCGTCTGGTACTGATCCGGCTTCAGCGCCAGCAGGTCGCAGCGCAGGTGGTCGATAACCTGTTCAGCAGTATTGCCGAGGAAGGCCGCCGACAGTCCTGTACGACCAATCGTCCCCAACACAACGATACCTGCCTGCAAATGCTCCGACAGATCGGGGATCACCTCTTCAGGTAAGCCTTTTTCAACGTGGGTACGGTTTTCATCAATGCCGAATTTCTGCCGTAACGCCTTCATTGCCAGCAGATGCTGGCCACGGATGGCATCGTTATATACGCTGGGGTCAAAATCAGGGAGTTCAATGGCGATGTTGATTGGCGTTACCGGATACGCGCTAACCAAATGCACTTCGGTATGATTAACCTGTTCCGCCAGTTCGATCGTCTCTCTTACCAGCTTTTCATTAAGCGCATCATGATAGTTCTCTTCGCTGGCAAGGTTGACCGCGACCAGCGCTTTACCCCCTTCCGGCCATGGCTGATCTTTGACCATCCATACCGGGCATGGGCATTTGCGCAGCAGATGCCAGTCGGTGGGCGTGAATATCACGGCTTCCAGTTTGTCGTGCTGATGCGCCATCTTCAGGACTAAATCATGCTTATCGCTGATGATTTCCTGAATAATGGCCTCGAAAGGACGGTTATGCCACACGACCTTAATATCAATGGGGACGCCGGACTCAATATAAAATTTGGCCTGTTCACGGATCCAGGCAGTACGCTGCCCGATGACGCCCTGGCGCATCGCTGTACGCTCGTCCGGAGACAGCAGGGTGGTCATTTCATAAGAAAAATCATAGATCGGCAAAAAGGCTTTGATGCGTCCACCAATCCGTTGGTGCAGATACACCGCACGCCGCAATGCAGGCTGATCGTCCTGATTGGGGTCGATGACTACCAGCATGTTTTGATACTTCGCCATACAGGGGCTCCTTACAACTGTCACCACAGTCTGTTATTAAAAGATAACCTATATGGATGGAATGAAACAGAGGATGAACCAGGTCAGATCAACAAATTAGAAAAAATTCGCGATCTGACCGGGAAACGGAAGGGTTATCAGGCGACGTTACGAGCCTGGCCAGCAAGTTGCGCCAGCAGGTCACTATTTTCGATGGTGATGTATTTCCCTTTCACCGCCAGCATGCCGCTTTTCTGGAAACGCCCCAGCAGGCGACTGATGGTTTCAACCGTCAGACCCAGATAGTTGCCAATATCGCCGCGGGTCATCGTGAGGCGGAATTCACGCGGGGAAAAGCCGCGCTGGGCGAAACGACGAGACAGGTTGTAGATAAAGGCCGCCAGACGCTCTTCTGCGTTCTTTTTGGAAAGCAGCAGAATCATATCCTGATCGCCTTTAATTTCGCCGCTCATGAGACGCATCATCTGCTGACGCAAATTGGGCATTTTGCCAGAAAGATCGTCCAGCGTTTCGAACGGAATTTCGCAGACCATTGAGGTTTCCAGCGCCTGGGCAAAGCTCGGATGATGACCGGTGCCGATGGCGTCAAAGCCAACCAGATCGCCTGCCAGATGGAAACCGGTGATTTGCTCATCGCCCTGTTCGGTGATGGTGTAGCTTTTAATGGTGCCAGAACGAATTGCATACAGCGATTTCAGCTCATCACCAGCTTTGAATAAGGTCTGTCCTTTCTGGATCGGCTTTTTTCGCTCAATGATGTTATCAAGCTGATCAAGCTCATGCTCGTTCAGAGTGAAAGGGATGCAAAGCTGGCTAATACTGCAATCCTGGCAATGGATTGCACAACCACCAGACTGAATGCGTCGTATAATTCGCTTTTCCGGGATCATAAGTCTGCTCAGGCTTTAATTGATATTAGTCAATTTTAACATCTTTTTGATGAGCAGGTAAGTCCAGAACGTCTCAAAGACGCAATATTAGGAGGGGAAATCAATGATTAATCCTAACAGCTTGTTTAAAAATGAGTTATCTGAGTAATTTTAATTGTAAAATTACCAAAAGATTCCAGAAAAAGCATTTATGCTCAAAGGAGCAAATAGCCCTCGTGGCGCAATAACCACTCTTTTCGCTGTACGCCGCCGGCGTATCCGGTCATTGTGCCATTACGCCCGATCACCCGATGGCAGGGCACCACAATACTAACAGGGTTCGCGCCATTAGCTGCGCCAACCGCACGCGCCGCGCCGGGACGCCCCAGGGCTTCAGCAAGCTGGCCGTAGTGCATCACCTGACCACAGGGGATTGTGCGCAGCGTGTTCCAGACGTCCCGTTGAAACGGCGTACCTGCCGTGGCGGTGGGGAGTGTGTCGATGACACGCAGATCCCCCGCGAAATAATCGGCGAGTTTGCTGCTTAACCCACCAGGATTCACGGCGGAAGTACGTCGATATCCCTCACTGCGATAGTGTAGATCCAGCAGTTGTGCCATGCGGTCGCTATGTTCTTCCCATTCCACGGCGCGTAAGTGGTACTGCTCATCACAAATCACCCACAGTGGCCCCAGCGGGGTGTCGATTTTGTCCTGCAACAGCGTCAGCATCGGTATTCCTTCATTGAGACTCTATTCGGCAATAGGCCACAATATCACGGCGTTATGTCGGCAAACTATACTGCTAAAAGGTTATTGAATAATAAATACAAGCCGAAACGTGACGTAACTGAACCGTTAACGCAGTCCCTTGTTAAATATTCGGTGGCCGTCCCTGACCGATGATGACGTTAATGTAATCGTGGATAAATACCGGGGCCGATAGGCAGTCCCATCAGGTACCACCCCACCAGAAGCAGCAGCCAGACGGCTAAGAAAATCAGCGGATAGGGTAATATCAGCGAGTAGTAAGTGCCCAGTTTGGCATCAGGTCGGTAACGCTGCAAAAAACCGAGGAACAACGGTATAAAAGGCGATACTGGCGCGAGCGGTAACACTGACGAATCAGCAATGCGGAACAGGATCTGCGCAAATGCCGGGTGAAAGCCCAGCAGCATAAACATCGGCACGAAGATTGGCGCCAGAATTGACCAGATTGCCGAACCACTGGCGATGAACATACATAAAAATGCCGACAGCAATGCAAGACCGAGAAACGCCGGTATTCCGTTCATTCCGGTGCTCTGCAGAATGTCTGTTAAGCCGACAGCGATGAATTTGCCCATGTTACTCCAGTTGAACATGGCGACGAACTGGGCCAGCGGAAAGACCATGACGATAAACCCCGCCATCTCTTTCATCGGTTCAATCATTAACTGCGGCAGATCGGCCTGACGGCGAATTTTGCCCGTGGCGATACCGTAAGCTAATGACACGACAAAGAAGAAAAAGATAATCAGCGGTACGATGCTTTTTATAAATGGCGAGGGCATCACGGTGTGCGTGACAGGATCGCGCAGGATACCGTTTTCTGGTACTACCATCAGCGCGATAACCGCCACAAAGAGCAGTGCGGCAATGCCCGCGACACGCAAACCGAAGTGTTGCTCTGCCGTTAACGTCTGCAGCGTTTCATCGCTTTTTCCATGCCACTTTCCCAGACGCGGCTCGATCAACTTATCAGTGACCAGTCCGCCGACCAGCGTCAGGACAATGACTGAGGTCGCCATAAAATACCAGTTATCGATAACGCTGACGTGTAGCGAGGCATCGAGCGTTTTTGCCGCTTCGGTACTGATGCCAGAGAGCAGGACGTCGGTGGTAACGATCAGTAAATTAGCGGTAAACCCGCAGCCGACGCCTGCGATCGCCGCCAGCAGACCCGCCACCGGATGGCGGCCCACGGCGAGAAACATCAGCGCGCCAAGCGGCGGCATAATCACCAGCGCCGCATCGGACGAGATATGGCTGAAAAAGGCGATAAACAGCACCATATAGCTGGCGTAGCGCGCGCTGACATGGGATGACATCTTCACCATCAGCGAGGGTAGCATACCTACGCGTTCGGCAAACCCGGCGCCGAGCACCAGCGCCAGAATCGCGCCCAGCGGTGCAAAGCCGCTGAAGTTTTTAATCACATTCGGCAAAAACCAGTGCAGACCTTCAACGCTGAGCAGATTCTTTACCATCACCCTCGAACCATCGGCAGGATTCTGCACGCCGACATCCAGCGCGGAAAGTATTGCGGTGGCGGTCATCAGCACCACAATCAGGTAAATAAAAAGCAAAAACGGATGCGGGACTTTATTCCCTATTTTTTCAACCCAGCCATACAGCTTACCGCTGGGGCCAGGCGAGGGTATGGATGACATACTCATGGACGTTCCTCTGTTATCGATGTTGTGTTAGTTGCGTTGCGAACCCAGGTTCTGTCGGCGGTTATTTTTGTTGGCGACTGCCGTCATGCCGTACAAAATCCAGTCGGGTTGTTGCTTGTTTTTTATGTTGTTATTTTAAAACCGATGGTATGACGTCTTGTGGGATCGGGCACTGGTAGGGGGTGTCGACCAGTGCCTGAGCCAGCTCTTGCTGACTGCTTTCCAGTAACGGCTTATCGCTGAACAAACGGATCGCCGTTGCGCCCAGAACTTTACCGGCCAGCAGCATCCCTTTATGGGCGACAGAGGTTCTCCCCTGGCTAACCAGTTGCCAGGAATGCAACGGCGTACCGATGGCGAAGCAGGGGCTAAAGCACTGGGCCACCGGCGCTTTCCAGCTGACATCGCCGACATCGGTCGAACCGGCAAGCACGTTATCCGTTGCAGCCCAGGGCGCGACTTCATCAATCAGCAGCGTATGGCGGTGACGGCGGGCAAAGGCTTTACCCTCTTCACCGCCGGTGTGCGCAATATTTGTCAGGCTGTTATTGATATCGCTGGCGCTGAGCGTGGCGCGGATTTTGCTGGCGAAGGCGCGTTCTTCATCACTCCACTGCGGCGTACCGTAATGGCTCAGCGCCTGATACATTGCGGCTTCCAGCGTACGGTTAGGCAGGTAACTGGAACAGGCTTTTTCAATGCGACAACTGACGTGAGTTTCAGTCATCAGGGCGGCCCCCTGAGCGATCTTTTCAATACGGGAGAAAATTTGCCGAACATCGGCCATTTCCGGCGCCCGGATTAAATACAGCACTTCAGCCTGCGCCTGCACAACGTTAGGCGATACCCCGCCGGTATCGGTGATGGCGTAATGCACCCGCGCTTTTTCGATAATGTGTTCGTTGAGAAAGTTGCTCCCCGTGGTCATCAGGGTTACAGCATCCAGCGCGCTGCGGCCAAGATGGGGTGAGTTTGCCGCATGTGCCGCCGTACCGGTGAAGCGCCACGCGGCTTGAATATTGGCGAGCGTGCTGGTGCTGAACATGCCAGCCCAGGCTTCCGGGTGCCAGGTCAGGGCGGCATCAATGTCGTCAAATAGCCCTTCCCGCACCATAAAGGTTTTCCCGGAGCCGCCTTCTTCACCTGGACAACCGTAGAAACGCAGGGTACCGCTGCCGCCCTGCTGTAGAAGCCAGTGTTTTGCCGCGATTGCGGCGGCGAACGCGGCGGTGCCCAGCAGGTTATGTCCGCAGCCGTGGCCGTTCTCTCCCGGTGTGACGGAGAACGGCTCAGCATGATGAGCACGCTGACTGAGCCCGGCCAGCGCGTCATATTCCCCAAGCAGGGCAATCACCGGTCTCCCCTGACCGATGCTGGCAATAAAAGCGTTGGGGATGCCGCCGGCATTGCGGGTCAACTGGAAGCCTTCAGCTTCCAGCGCCGTGGCGAGCCGCCCGGCAGACCAGAACTCCTGGAATCGGGTTTCCGGATGATCCCAGATATCATCGGCGATCGCGCAAAAATCCGCGCGCCGCGCTTCAATTACCTCATCGACAAATGGATAGATTTTTTCCATCACACGCCTCGCTGCCAGGGAAAATTGAGCGCGACCCGCGCCAGCGTCTCGACCGCTATCGTCATGACGCTTTCGTCGAAATCAAATTTTTCATTGTGGTGACCGGCGCTTAATTCGGTGCCGAAAATCATGTAGGAGGCAAGTCCACCGCGTTCCTGTACCCGCGCCATCATTAGCGTGGCGTCTTCAGATCCTGCCGGTGCGGCAATGCGATCGACGGCATGTTCAACGCCCGGCACTTGAGACGCCTGTTCACGCAGGTAGCGCACCCATGCCGGAGAGGGGGAACTGGTGGTCGCGGCGCCCATTAGCCGAAGTTCGTAGCGTGCGTCGTACATCGCCGCAGCACCGGCGATAACGCTTTGCGCGCGCGCAAATACATACTGATTAATGGCTTCTGTTTCGCCGCGGGTTTCAACTTTCAGCAATGCGGAAGACGGAACGATGTTACGCCCGGTACCGGCCTGCAGGACGCCGACGTTCACTCTGGAAGCGCCTGCGCTGTGGGGCGCAATGGCATGCAGACCCAGTGCGGCCTGTGCGGCGGCAAGAAGGGCGTTGCGACCCTCCTCCGGTTTACCGCCTGCATGGGCCGCCACGCCGCTAAACTGCACGTCGAATTTTGTGGTGGCCATAAAGTTATCCCCACCGCAGACCACGGTACCGGTGGGGACGCCAGTGCCAATATGAATGGCGGTGAAGTAGTCCACATCATCAAGTACGCCCGCGGCGACCATAGCGCGCGCGCCGCGGGTTCCTTCCTCTGCTGGCTGGAAAATCAGCTTGATCACACCGTGGAGCTGCGCCGCGTAGTGTTTCAGCACGCAGGCCAGCCCTAATCCAATGGCGGTATGGCCATCATGACCGCAGGCGTGCATCATACCTGGGTTGCAGGAGGCAAAATTATCACGATGCGGACGATGGTTATCGTCGTGTTGCTCGTTCAGGTCGAGCGCATCCATATCGACGCGAAATGCCAGCGTCGGACCGGGACGCCCGGTATCGAGGGTCGCGACGACGCCAGCGAATCCGCCTTCAAACGCGGTCAGCCAGGGCTCGGGCGCCCCCTGTTCACGAGCGCGTTGCCAGGCCTGCGCCAGCGTCGTGTCATCGGGAAGCCCCATACGGCTTTCGGCATCAATGACATCGCGACCGAGCGCCAGTTGATAACCGTATTGGTCTACTCTCTCGGCGACCATGCTGGCGGTACGGAACTCCAGCCAGCCGGATTCGGCGTGCAGGTGAAAATCACGACGCCATTGCGTCATTTGCGGCGCCAACTGGCTGATGAATTCATGAAGTTGCGGCATAACCTTTCCTGTCATAATAAAAAAGTGTGACGGCGCTCAATTAGTGATAGTTTTCATTTATCACCGCCGTCTTTCTGGCGATTTCTCCATTAACCTGCCACAGCATGATGTATTACAGTAGATGTCATTTTCTTTTCTCTGATAAACATTGGTTATCATTCAGGCATGGCATTTCAGATCAAATTTCATCAAATTCGCGCCTTCGTGGCGGTCGCCCGCGTGGGAAGTATTCGTGCCGCCAGTCGGGCGCTGGAGATCTCGCAGCCAGCGCTGACCAAAGCGATTAAAGAGCTGGAAGAGGGGCTTTCCGCACAGTTATTTGTGCGCCGTCGCCAGGGGGTGGCGCTGACTGAAAATGGCGAAAGTTTTTACCAGCATGCGAGTCTGATCCTTGAAGAGATGCGAGTGGCGCAGGAAGAGCTGTTGCAGCGGCAGGGGGAGCAGGCCGGGCAAATTAATATCGGCCTTGGCGCCAGCGTCGCGCGTTCGCTGATGCCATCGGTGATTTGCCGTTTTCATCAGCGCCATCCGCTGGTGAAAGTGCGGATCATGGAAGGGCAGTTGCTGGCGATGATCAATGAACTGCGTCAGGGTGAGCTTGATTTCACTATCAACACCTATTATCCCGGCCCTTACGATCATGAGTTCAGCTTTGAAAAACTGTTTGAGAAACCGTTTGCGGTATTTGCCCGCAGTGGGCATCCCGCAATCGGGGCGTCCTCACTGGCTGAACTGCTCGATCACCACTGGACGATGCCGACGCCGCGCGGCAGCTACTTTAAGCAACTGCAGGATCTGTTTAACCAGACGGGACAGATACCACAGGTTGATATCGTCTGCGAGACCTTCTCTTCATGTATTAGCCTGGTGGTGAAGAGCGATTTCCTCAGTATTTTGCCGCTGGAGTTAGGCAACGATCCGATGATGGCGGATAAGCTGGTCATGATCCCGATCCGCGAGGTATTGCCAAAGGCGACCTATTATCTCATCCAGCGACGGGATACACGACAAACGCCGTTAACGGCCTCGTTAATTACCCAGTTTCGACGTCAAAGCCGTCAGTTATTTCCCTGAGCGCCGCGACGGGTCTGTTTCTCAACCGTTGTCGCTAAACGGATTGTGAGCAAACGTCGTCGCGGCTATAGTAACTCCCGGTAGTCGCTGGAGCAGGAGGAACGCATATGAACCTTGACGACAAATCCTTATTTCTTGGCGCCATGGAGGACGTTCAGCCTCTGAAACGTAATAACGACGTTCACTGGTCTCCTGTGCGCAATCGTCGCACTGTGCAGCGAATTGATCCCCTGCAGCTCGATAATTTTCTGACCACCGGTTATCTCGACATTGTGCCGCTGGCGACCGCGCTGGAGTTTAAACGGGAAGGTCTGCAAAGCGGAGTGCTGGAGAAACTCCAGCGCGGCAAGTACAGCCAGCAGGCAAGCCTTAATCTGCTGCGCCAGCCGGTCGAAAAGTGTCGACAAATGCTGTTCGCTTTTGTGGTCCAGGCGCAAAAAGAAGGGTTGCGCAATCTGCTGATCGTTCACGGCAAAGGGCGCGAAGACAACGCCCATGCCAATATTATTCGCAGTTACCTCGCTCGTTGGCTGGTGGAACTCCCGGAAGTACAGGCGTTCTGCGCGGCATTGCCGCATCACGGCGGTAACGGCGCCTGTTATGTGGCGCTGCGGAAATCGGCCGAGGCAAAGCAAGAAAACTGGGAGCGTCACGCTAAACATAGCCGCTAACGCATCAGCAGGGTTAACTCCCGGGCGGCTTTCTGTAATTCGGGTAAGACCCGCTCCACCATCTCGTGCGCTGATACCTGCCCGGCATGCACGCCGACGTTCAGCGCCGCCTGGATTTGCCCCTGCGGGTTAAACAGCGGTACCGCCAGCGAACGCAGTCCCATCTCCAGTTCCTGATCGTTAAGCGCATAGCCCTGCTGATGAATGCGCTTAAGTTCCGCGCGCAGCTTTGCCACCGAATCGACGGTTTGCGGGGTATAGCGGATCATCGTTACCCGGCCCAGCATATCATTCAGTTTCTCCTCCGGCTGGTGGCTCAGCAGTACGCGCCCCATAGAGGTCGCCCAGGCGGGCAGACGGCTGCCGATGTCCAGATCGATGGTCATTATTCGTGAACTCGACGCGCGGGCAATATACAGAATATCGTCGCCATCAAGCGTGGCAATGGAGCAGGATTCATTGAGCATTTCGCTTAAATGTTTCAGCACCGGCTGTGCCGAACGCGCCAGCGGGGTTGATGCCAGCCAGGCGTGGCCGAGTGACAGAATGCGCGGACGTAGCTGAAAGTTTTTGCCATCTTCGGCATAGACAAACCCCAGTTTGCTCAGCGTGTACAGGCAGCGGCGCACCGCCGCGCGCGGGATACCGGTCTTTTGACTGATTTGTGAAATGGAGAGCAGCGGACGCTGCGGCGTAAACGCCTGGATCACTTCCAGCCCGCGCGCCAGCGACGCCATGAAGTTCGGATCGCCCTTAAACGGTTCGCTATCGCCCGTCAGTAAATCGCCTGGATGTTTCGCCATTTTCGTCTCCGTATTTGCCGCCGATCACATTCTTTCGCTAAAGATACACGATGTTCGATTATCGCACCATATTTCGATTATCGCCCTTGACCGGCATCGTTAAGCGGGTCACATTTTGTGCGAACAACGAATAAAAGTGCGATTACCGCACATACAGGAGCGACCTGATGATTGATAAAAGCGTGTCGACATTATGTGATGCCATTGCCGGGATCCACGATGGCGCGACCATTATGATTGGTGGTTTTGGCCCTGCCGGTCAGCCGACATACCTGATAGATGCCCTGATAGAACAGGGAGCCCGCGACTTAACCATTATCAACAACAATGCGGGTAATGGCGAAGTCGGCCTTGCGGCGCTGCTGAAAGCCGGGCGGGTGCGCAAAATGATCTGCTCTTTCCCGCGTCAGGTCGACTCACAGATTTTTGACGACCTGTATCGTCGCGGCAAAGTGGCGTTGGAACTGGTCCCGCAGGGCAATCTCGCCGCGCGTATTCAGGCGGCAGGCGCGGGGCTTGGCGGGATATTTACCCCCACCGGTTACGGGACGCCGCTGGCTGAGGGCAAAGAAACCCGCCAGATCGATGGCCGTCATTACGTTCTCGAATATCCGATCAAAGCCGATTTCGCGTTAATTAAAGCCTATCAGGCAGACCGCTGGGGCAACCTGGTTTATCGCAAAGCGGCGCGTAACTTCGGCCCGATTATGGCCACTGCCGCCAGAACCACCATTGTTGAAGTTTCGCACCTGGTGGCTCTGGGCGATCTCGACCCGGAAAGCATCATCACGCCGGGCATTTTTGTCCAGCGCGTCTATTCCCTGGAAAACCTGAATGCCGCTAAAAGCGCCTGAGGAGCCCGTAATGCAAAAACTCACTCGCGATGAGATGGCCCAGCGTGTGGCCCGTGATATTCCTGAAGGCGCTTACGTCAATCTGGGGATCGGTTTACCGACCCGTATCGCCAACTATCTCCCGGCCGATAAGGAGATCTTCCTGCACAGTGAAAACGGTCTGCTGGGGATGGGGGCGGAACCGTTGCCGGGGGAAGAGGACCCGGATCTGATTAACGCCGGGAAAGAGTATGTGACTCTGCTCAAGGGCGGCTGCTATTTCCATCATGGCGACTCCTTCGCCATGATGCGCGGCGGTCATCTTGATATCTGCGTTCTTGGGGCCTACCAGGTTTCCGCCAGCGGCGATCTGGCGAACTGGAGCACCGGCGCGCCCGATGCGATACCCGCGGTCGGCGGCGCGATGGATCTGGCCATCGGCGCCCGTCAGGTGTTTGTGATGATGGATCATCTCACTCGCAACGGCGAATGTAAGCTGGTGGAGCACTGCACTTACCCGTTGACCGGCGTTCGCTGCGTAAGCCGTATCTATACCGATCTGGCGGTGATCGATATCAGCGAAAATGGCCCGGTGGTGCGGGAAATCTTTAACGGCCTCTCTTTTGAGGAACTGCAGCGTATCACCCCGGTGGCGCTGACCTTTGAACAACTGGCGGAAATCGCATAAGGAACCTAAGATGAATCAGGCGTTTATCTGTGATGCGGTACGTACGCCGTTCGGCCGTTTTGGCGGCACTCTGGCGACCGTACGCGCCGACGATCTCGCTGCGCTGCCGCTCAACGCGCTACTGGAACGCAACCCAGGCCTCGATCCGACACGTATTGATGATGTGATTTACGGTTGTGCTAACCAGGCCGGGGAAGATAACCGTAATGTCGCCCGCATGGCGTTGCTGCTGGCAGGGCTGCCGGATAGCGTGCCGGGCAGTACCGTGAACCGCCTGTGTGGTTCCAGTCTTGATGCGATCGGCATTGCTGCGCGGGCGATTAAAAGCGGTGAAACTCAACTGATGATCGCCGGCGGCGTCGAAAGCATGTCGCGTGCGCCCTTTGTGACGGGCAAAGCCGAAAGCGCTTTTAGCCGTACAATGCGGATGGAAGATACCACCATCGGCTGGCGCTTTATCAACCCGCAGATGAAAGCGCTGTATGGGGTGGATTCCATGCCGGAAACAGCGGAAAACGTGGCGGACGATTTTGCTATTTCGCGCGCGGACCAGGATGCCTTTGCGCTGCGTAGCCAGCAGCGTACGGCGGCGGCGCAGGAGGCCGGGCGTTTTGCCGACGAGCTAATCGCCGTTTCGGTTCCGCAGCGTAAGGGCGACGCGTTGCTTTTTACCCGCGATGAGCATCCGCGCAGCACTTCGGCGGAAGCGCTGGCGAAGCTACGTGGAGTCGTCCGCGCCGACGGCACGGTGACGGCGGGTAATGCGTCCGGGGTAAACGACGGCGCCTGTGCGCTGCTGTTAGCCAGCGAACAGGCGCTGGCGGCGAATGATTTACAACCGCTGGCGCGCGTAGTTGGCGTCGCGACGGCAGGGGTGGCGCCGCGTATTATGGGGTTTGGCCCGGCACCGGCGGTTCGCAAGGTACTGGCGCAAACCGGGCTGACCCTTGGTCAAATGGATGTCATTGAACTGAATGAAGCCTTTGCCGCTCAGGCGCTGGCGGTGATGCGCGATCTGGGGCTGCCCGATGATGCGGCGCAGGTGAACCCTAATGGTGGCGCAATTGCGCTCGGTCACCCGCTGGGGGCTTCAGGCGGCCGTCTGGCGATGACCGCGGCATATCAGCTACGTCGTACCGGCGGGCGCTATGCGCTGTGCACCATGTGTATCGGCGTCGGTCAGGGGATCGCGCTGATTATTGAACGCGTTTAAGGAGCCGGAATGAGTTTGTTGACCCCGATGATGCGCACCAGTCCGTTGACCGCCTGGTTCAGCGATGCGCAGCGGGTACAGGGAATGCTGGATTTTGAAGCCGCGCTTGCCCGCGCGCAGGCTGAGTGCGGGCTGGTGCCGCAGGCGGCGCTAAACCCTATTCTCGAAGCGTGTCGGCACCAGCAAATCGACTTTGAGGCGTTAGGGCAGGCTGCTGCCAGTGCGGGCAACCTTGCCATTCCGCTGGTAAAACAGCTTACCGCGCGGGTTAAGGCGCAGGATGACGCGGCGGCGCGTTATGTCCACTGGGGAGCCACCAGCCAGGATGTGATTGATAGCGGTTTTATTCTGCAACTGCGCGGGGCGCTGGCAGACACGGAGGCGTTATTACAGCGCCTGCTCGATGCTTTAGCCAGCCAGGCCGAACGTTATCGGGGCTCGGTGATGCCCGGACGGACCTGGATGCAGCATGCGCTGCCGGTAACTTTTGGCCTCAAGCTGGCTGGGACCCTGGATGCGCTGCTACGCTGGCAAGTCCGTTTGCGTGAGATGCGCTCGCGGGTGCTGGTGCTGCAATTTGGCGGCGCCGCGGGAACGCTGGATTCCCTCAAGACGCAGGCGCCGCAGGTTGCCGTCGCGCTGGCGAAAGCACTTAACCTGCCGCTTCCCGATACGCCGTGGCACAGCCAGCGCGATCGGTTGTTAGAAGTGGGGGCGTGGTACGCTGGCGTTTGCGGCACTCTCGGTAAATTCGCCAATGACTTCTCCCTGCTGATGCAAACCGAAGTCGCGGAAGTGGCCGAACCGATTGCCGAAGGGCGCGGCGGATCGTCCACGATGCCGCATAAACGCAATCCTGTCTCCTGCGCGGCGATTTTGACCGCCGCCCAACGCACGCCGGGGCTGGTGGCGACACTGTACGCCGCTCAGATTCAGCAGCACGAACGGGCGCTTGGCGGCTGGCAGGCGGAGTGGGAAACACTGCCTGAACTGATTACTTTGGTCGGCGGCGCACTGGCGCAGAGCGACGCGCTGGTGCGCGATATGCAGGTGTATCCGCATAAAATGCGCGCCGACCTGGATATCACTCATGGTCTGATTATGGCGGAAGCGGTGACGCTGGCGCTGGCGGAATTTACTGGCAAAGCCGAAGCCCATCGCCGCATTGAAGCCCTGTGTCGTCAGGCGCTGGATCAATCGTACTCACTATTAAGCGTGCTGGAAAACGATCCGCTGGTCAGTGAGCACCTTACCCCCAGCCGTTTAACGCAACTGCTGGATCCGGCAACGGCAACCGGCAGCGCTGAACGCTTCGTGCGCCAGGTTGTGGCGCGCTATAAGGAGCAACGTAATGAATGTTGATTATCAGATTGACGGGCCGGAAGACGGGCCGGTCATCGTACTGTCTAACTCGTTGGGTACTACCCGGGCGATGTGGCAGCCGCAGCTCGACGCCCTGACCCGGCATTTCCGCGTCCTGCGCTACGACACCCATGGTCATGGTGAAACGCGGAAAAACGGCAAAGTGACGCTGGCGCAGCTTGGGGAAGATGTGATTGCGCTGCTCGATCATCTTAATATCGACAAAGCCTGGTTCTGCGGGATTTCGATGGGCGGATTGACCGGCCTGTGGCTGGGGCGCTTTGCGCCAGAGCGTTTTTACGGTCTGGCTGTTGCTAATACTGCGGCGCGGATCGGTGACCAGGCGGGCTGGCTGTCGCGTGCCCGGGCGGTTCGTCAGGAAGGCATGGATGTGGTCGCCGCAGGCGCAGCCGATCGCTGGTTTACCCGCCAGTTTCGCCAGCAAGCTCCGGACGTGGTGGAAGCCCTATGCCACCAGTTAACCCGCAGCGACGCTGAAGGTTACGCGGCCTGCTGTGAAGCGCTGGCTGCTGCCGATCTGCGCGGCGAGGTGGCGCAGATTCCTGTACCGGTATTGATTATTGCCGGTGAAAGTGACCCTGTCACTACTGTGGACGATGCGCGTTTCCTGCAACAACAGATCCCTGTCGCTGAAATAACGGTACTGGCGGCGTCGCATTTATCCAACATTGAAGCGCCGGAGGCGTTCAGCGCCGCGCTGTTGTCTTTTATTCAGGGGGCGCGGGATGGACGATAAACAGCGTTATCAGCAGGGTATGTCGGTGCGGCGCAAGGTTCTCGGCGACCGCCATGTCGATAAAACTCTGCAAAAACTGACGCCGCTTAATGAAGAGTTTCAGGATTTTATCACCCGCTACGCCTGGGGAGAAACCTGGACCCGTCCGGGACTGGATCACCATACCCGTAGCATGATCACCATCGCCATGCTGATTGCCCTGAACCGCGAAGCTGAGCTGAAAATGCACCTGCGCGCGGCGTTTAATAACGGCGTCACGCGCGATGAGCTAAAAGAGCTGATTATGCACGCCGCGCTATACTGCGGCCTGCCTGCCGCTAATGCCACGATGCACCTGGCGCAGCAGGTTTTTGATGAGAGGGAAGGATAAATCCCCGGTAGTCTATTTCACCCCACCGGGGATCGCACGTTAGTTTACCGAGGCCGGACGCGCGTCAGCGTTCGGCGCTTCAGCATCAACCTCCGCATTTTGTCGGCGTAGTGCCAGCAGCCGACAGATCTCCGCATGTTTCTCTTCAGTGAAGGTAAAACGGGACATACAAAGCAGGCGAATTAACGACCCGATGGCCGGAAGAAGGCAGATTCCGAAGAACAGTCCGGTGAGTACGCTGTCGCTCTGGCTTTGTGCTTGCGGAATGTAGCCTATCATGGTTAGCCAGATGCCAATCAGGCCGCCGCCGACGGCGACAGACATTTTGCCGGTAAACGTCTGGCCAGAGAAGGTGATGGCCGCACAGCGGCGATGAGTGTGGTATTCGGCGTATTCGATGGTATCAGCAATCATTGATGACGTCAGGATGTTGCTCATCATGACAAACAGTGTACTCAGACCAAGTAGCAGGAACAGTATTGCCACATGCTGGTAACCGATAAACCACATCAGCAAACGAACGAGGATATCCAGCGCGCAAAGGATCATAAACAGGCGGCGTTTCTGCATATGTCGGGTGAGAAGCGGGGCAATCAGGCAGAGCACGGCGGCAACAATTCCCATTATGCCGATCGCCATTTGCAGGCTGGCATCACCCAGGTTATAGATAAAGAAGTAGATGTAAATGCCGTTGGCGACATTGTGAAAAACGCAAAAGAAAAACGACAGCAGAATAATAAACAGTGGCTTATTGCGGCGCAGGTTGCGGAAGGTATCTCGCATTGTGACTTTTTCCGGGCTGGGCGGCACGCGCTCCTTAATCTGCATAAATCCGTTTAGCATCAGCGGCAACCCCACCATCATCATCACCAGTGCGGCCATAAAATAGCCTTTGTCATTGCTGTACTGGGCGAAAAAGGCCGCCAGTTTGGGGAAGAATATATTTGCGCAGGCGATGCCCGCGTTCACCCCAAGCATCGCCGCGGTCACTGCGCGCGTACGCTGGCCGGAGTCGTTAGTCATCACGGATGACATCGACCAGAACGGAATGTCGGAAATAGCGTACAGAGTCCCCCATAAAATATAGGTAACGCCGGCATAGAGGATCTTTGTGGTGAGATCGGCTTCAATTTTGTAAAACGCCAGCAGGGTAACGCCGGTTATCAGCAGCGGGGCGATCAGCAGGAAGTGGCGAAACTTACCGAAGCGGCTGTTGAGCGTGTCCATAATGCTGGCGAAGAGCGGGTCGTGGATCGCATCCCATGCGCGGGCGATCAAAAAGATGGTGCTTGCCGCCAGGGCGGAGATCCCCAGCACGTCAGTATAAAAATAGTTAATAAATGAACCGACTAAGCCAAAACTAAAACACTGGCCTAAACCATAGCCAAAATAGGACCATAATTCACGAGAAGGTATTTTCATGGTGTGTTCCCTCAAGCGCCGACCATTGTAGGGCGGCGCATCTGTAGAGATATTGTTTTTATGCTTTATCTGAAGACAGGCCGATCCGGCTCAGTTTATGCACCAGCGCCATTTCGGCTTTGGAAAACGGAATGCCGTTTTCGTCAAATACATCGTGGAACCACAGACGGCAGTAGTCCGCCGAGTTTTTCATCACCACAGGCCACGGTAGCCAGGTCTGGGTTTTGCCGCGTACGAGTCCCCACTGGTAGGGGGCAACTTTGGCGGCGAACATCAGGGGGAGCTGTTCCTCTATCAGACTGCCAACATGACGTGCCAGCCATTCGGTGCAGAATAGCGGCCGCCCGAGTTGCTGTAGCTGGTGAATAATGGCGACCATCCGGGCAGTATTGGTGTAGGCGTGGAAGCTGATCACATCGGAGAGCGCCAGCGCCGTCTGGTCTAACGGGTGCTGATAGAAAACTTCATTTTCCATTTCTTCAGCTAATTTCCATACGCAGACGGTAAGCGGCTGCGTCGGATCCTCTTCCCGTACCCAACGAAATGCTTCCTGCATGAGCTGCAGGGCGTAATGCTCCAGTTTTTCGTCGTACAGTATTTCGACGGTGCCGGTTGAAAAAATGCCGCGATTGCCCGGTTCGTTATACAGATCCCAGAGCAGCACGCGACGGTCGTCGCGAAACTGGCGCACAATATCACGTAAATAGCGTTCGACTTCCGGCCAGGCGTTACGGTTACAGACGATTTCTCGTCCCGGGCTGGCGGCCGCCTGGCTGTTGTGTTTCCCGGGGACCGGCGCTTTTTGCGGCCCAAGATAGGGTTCATCGCCGGAGAATCCACAGTCGTCCATCAGCGTCAGCATTGTACGAAAGCCGTGTTTATCGGCCAGAGCCAGAAACTGGTCGATACGGGCAATCAATCCATCACGATCATGCTGCCAGACAATAAACGGCAGATTGATGCGCAGGGTGTTATAGCCGACGTTTGCCGCCCATCCGAGCTCACGGTCGATGGTCTGCGTATCGAAAGTGTCTGCCTGCCAGATATCGGTCCAGTTCACCGCCGTTGACGGAAGATAGTTAAAGCCGCATAGCCATCCCTGCTGCGCATACCACGATTGTGCTTCGTCTTGTGTCCACTGCTTTTTCATTGTTGCCTCAGTAGTTGATAATAATTAGCTAATAAATATTAGCTGGTGTAGTAATGAGCAAATCGCGAAATGAAAAAATGCGAAAATGGTCACAATACTGGCGGCATCAAGGTGAAGAAACGTGAGCGAGAGCGCAACTGAGGCAAACTGCGGTTATGATGTTGATTCCATGGGCAAAGGGAAGGGATGATGAAGCGTAAAACGAAAGTGACGATGAACGATATTGCCAGAACCGCAGGCGTTTCTCAGGCCACGGTATCGTTGGTGCTCAATCAGTCACGCAATATTAAACTCAGCGAAGAGACGCGCCAGAGGGTGATCGAAGTGGCGACGGCGCTGGGGTATGCCCGCTTGCCTGCGATCCACTCTCCGCGTAATCAAGAAGAGATCGCGCTGCTGATCGGATCATTGCAAAGCTATGATCCGTTTATTGATGCCATTAGCCAGGCTCGCGAAGCGGCATGGCGCAATGAAATCCTGTTGACGGTATATGAATATGGTGATGATGCGGAGCTGGCGCTCAACATAATCCGCCAACTGGAGAAACGTAACTGTGTGGGGATTATCCTGGCTTCGCCGGTGACCGCCGTTAGCGATATGTCTCAGTTTCGCGATTGTACTGAACTGCCTTTGGTGCTGCTTAACCAGCGGGACCCCGACTCGCCGTTGCTGCCGTCTTTTGTGCCGGATGATTACGCCAACGCCTTCCAGATGACGCGCCACCTGATTCATCAGGGCGCACGGCGCGTGGCGCATGTTACCGGTGAAGCATGGATGGATGCCACAAAGCAGCGTCTGGCAGGATGGCGTGCGGCGCTGGAGCAGGCGGAAATTACCGTATTGAATGAATGGGTTTGCGAAACTAACTGGCAGTTCAGTGAATCTTATCAGGCGACGCTAAAGCTGTTGGCGCTGGAAACACCACCTGATGCTATTTTTTGCGCCAGTGACTGGCTGACGATTGGCTGCTATCAGGCGCTGGCGAAGCAGGGCATAGTAATTCCCGACGATATTCTGGTGGCGGGTTACGACGATCAAAAAATT
Organism: Klebsiella sp. KE9456; assembly: GCF_043832615.1. Taxonomy (NCBI): domain Bacteria; kingdom Pseudomonadati; phylum Pseudomonadota; class Gammaproteobacteria; order Enterobacterales; family Enterobacteriaceae; genus Klebsiella; species Klebsiella sp. KE9456. The sequence goes on along the minus strand of NZ_JBDYQK010000033.1, from coordinate 573 downwards.
TCCGAACAGTTGACACCGCCATTAACCAGTATCCAGTTACCTTACAGCGAACTGGGGCGGCTTGCCGTGGAGTATTTGTGTAACGAAGAGGATGCGGCCACCCACGTAACGCTTGCCGGGCGGTTGAAAACGCGGAAATCGAGTTTGCGGGAATAGGGGATAAAGCAGGCCGCCATGTGGCGGCCCTGAGCGTCAGGCTAACCTGACGCTAACGTTGTGAACAACCTGCGCACTGCTTATTCTGGATCTGCTGGAAGAAGTCGTTACCTTTATCGTCTACCAGAATAAAGGCCGGGAAATTTTCCACTTCGATTTTCCAGATGGCTTCCATTCCCAGTTCCGGGTACGCCACGCACGCCAGGCTCTTAATGCTCTGCTGCGCCAGCACCGCTGCCGGGCCGCCGATGCTGCCGAGATAGAAACCGCCGTGTTTATGGCAGGCGTCAGTCACCTGCTGGCTGCGGTTGCCTTTGGCCAGCATCACCATGCTTGCACCGTGCGCCTGAAGCAGGTCCACATAGGAATCCATGCGCCCGGCGGTGGTCGGACCGAGCGAGCCGGAAGCATAACCCT
>NZ_JBDYQK010000032.1:0-40780 GCF_043832615.1 Klebsiella sp. KE9456 | reverse complement strand
GGTGCTTTTGCCGTTACGCACCACCCCGTCAGTAGCTGAACAGGAGGGACAGCTGATAGAAACAGAAGCCACTGGAGCACCTCAAAAACACCATCATACACTAAATCAGTAAGTTGGCAGCATCACCGGGATTCTTAAAATTCCGATGGACGCTGATTTAAAATTATTCGATGGCCAGCACCGTGCGCTGGGTATTTTTGAATTTGTACGCGATTATTCCAATACGGAAGATACGATCAGCTTGTTGCTTACCGTTGGCCTGCCACTTGAGTTACGCCAGCAGTTTTTCGCTGATATTAATAACAACGCGAGCAAACCGGCAGCGGCGATCAGTATGGCATATAACAACAATGATCCGGTCAACCAGCTGGCAATGCATCTGGCCCGAACCGTCACCGGGCTGGCGGGCACAGTGGATTTTGAACACAACGTGGTCCCGGCGAAAAGCTCACGGCTGATCAGCTTTAAAGCACTGAACGATGCGACGAAAAAAATGCTCAACCTGCGGGCCAACAGCATTCCCTCGACGCAACAGCGTGATATGGCAGAAAAGCTCTGGACTGCCTGGGCACAGGCGATGCGCTGGAATGATATTGCCCAGGATGATATCGCTGCGGAGTACCGTCAGGAGGCGCTGGGACTGCATGGCATCATGATAAATGCGATCGGTATGGCAACGGCCAGGATGTTACGGCACAGAACACCTGAAAGCATCGAGAACCTTCTGGCCTGTGCGGAAAACGGAGACAACGGTTTTCATTATCGGGAGTCGTTTGTACCTGAGTGCTGGGAAGGGAAGTGTGTTGATCCGGAGACTGGCACCATTAAAACTGACCGGCGGGCGCTTGAAGCAACGGCTGAAGCGCTGCAAAAGCTGATAGACCCGTTCGCAGATGCGCTGTGGTTGCGTGCTTATCTGCCAGTTGAAGAGGCGAGTGATACGGCATTACTGAAATATGCTGCTGACATCGAGAGTTATAAGCAGCGCACAGCCGTGCCGATGATCAATATCGTGGAGAAGCTGAAGGCGCTGGGTGACGGCGAACCGCAGTTCAGAGCGTCGGTGCTGGCTTCCCGTGAGGGGCTAAGCCGCTATCTGGCCGGGGCTGAAGGCTGACGCGGTGGTTGCCGCCTGCAGGGCAATACGGGCATCGAACCCGTATTGCCCTGAAACGCGCTGAGCCGCTCTCTGGGCGCGCATTTAAAAAACCTGTACCCATCATCGTTTTTATGTCTTTGACGAGTCCTGCCCCCTATTCTGGCCTTTTCTGATGTGATCCCGCCCTGGTGTCTGCAAGTTAACTTAATTTTGACGCCCGCACAGCGTGTCTTCCCTGTTCATTTCTGCTCAGTTGCCGGCGTTTTCTGGCTGGCCTGTCGTACTAAAACACCTCTGGGCCCCTTCGGCTCCTGCCCGTCGGGCAGTCGTCAGCCACACTCCGCTAGCCAGGCAAAGCCTGGCAGCTCCGCCGAACCCCCTGCGGGGTTTCGGGCTATCGCTAGTGTCTGATGCCTGAACCCCTGCACCATGCCGGCAAAGCACCTTCATCGGGCTGATGGGGATCTGAAAAGCAAAATTTACAGGGAAAGGAGTTCAGGAAAAAACAAAGAAAATTAATCAGATAACGCTTGATTGTTATGGCTCATTAGACGTATAATGATCACATCGAAAGGCAATAAGGCTTTTCGCGGTAGCGCCCCGACTGGCGCAGGAGTAACAAATTATGAGTAAAGCACTGACCCCCTCCCAGCTTAAAGCTGAACTGGAAACGCAGAAAGATGCGCTGCTGAAGGCGTGCCTGTATGCCCTCAACGAAATCCCTAACCGTCGTTTAAGTGGCCCGTATGCGTCCACGTATGCGCTGGCCGAGCAGGTCAGTAAACTGCTTCAGCGCTGCAAATAATCATTGATGGGCTGGCATTGCCAGCCCTGTTCACCCCTTACGGTAGCGCCCCGCATGGCGCAGGAGTCTGAAATGTCATCTGAAAAAACTCTCCCGTCGGTCGATCTGATGTCCTGCCAGCATGGCGGTGAAGTGATCCCGTCCATAGCTATTGAGCGCATTATCTCGTTGCGGAATGAAGGTATTCGCGTCTATCTCGACGGCATAGACAAGCTGCGAAAAGCGCGCGATCTGATGCAGCAGGCCGGAGGCTGTCAGTACCTGTATGACTACGACAAAGCCGTAGAGAGCGCGATCAAATGGAGCGACACCAGACCAGACCAGGCCGAAACGGCTATTTCCCGCGTTATCGACGGAAAAATCTGGGATCGGCTGATGTCGGAAACCGGCATGTATACGCTGATGAGCAACAAACAACGTCAGGAATGGGATCGGCAGGTGGCAGGCGAGGAAATGCCGCCGATAACGCTGGAGAACGTTATGAGTACGTTCCGGCACCTGAACGCAAGCAAGGCCGATACTTTCACGCAAGGGCTGATTGATATCTTTAAATCCCTGTCGTGGGATTATAAAACCAATAACCCCTGCATGTTTGGCAAGCGTATCATCATCGCGCCGTTGCTCGATGTCTGGCGCAGTAGCTGGGTGCGCTTCAGCTCAGACGGGCACACCAAAATTGACGATCTGGCGCGGCCGTTCTACGTGCTGGACGGGCGTAACGTGCCTGATTACCGCGTTTCTGACGGTGCCAAACTGGATGCCTTTTTCAGTGAAAACCAGTTCAACGGTAAGGTGTTCGAGTGTGATTACTTCAGCGTGCGATATTACAAAAAGGGCAGCGCGCACATTACGTTTAAACGCCCGGAGCTGGTTGAGAAGATCAATAATCTGGTTGCCAGTCACTATCCCGGAATGTTACCCCCTCGCGTGTAATGCAGACGGCAGGCCGCATTTGCGGCCTGAAATATAAACAGGGAAAGGAAGTATTCCCCGGCCTGAAAAAATCATGCCGGGCATGTATTTATTGCTTGATTAATATGGCTCATTAGACGTATAATAATCACATCGAAAGGCAATGAGGCTTTTCGCGGTAGCGCCCCGACTGGCGCAGGAGTAATAAATATGGCTATTCAATCCCTTCAGTTCCGTAACGGCTCCGTTTCTCTTGGTGATGTTTTTGTTTCCAGCTGGGGTTATGAGCAGACAAATACCTGTTTTTATCAGGTGATCGCCCTGCGCGGTAAGAAAACCGCCGTACTGCGCCGCATCGCTGCGCAGCAGGTGAAAGCAGACAGTGCAATGTCTGGCGAGTTAAAGCCGGTATTGAACGACTTTAAAGGCGAACCCGTGACCCGTCGCATCTGTGAAAACCATGAGCATCCGTCTGTCAGCATTGACGAGTACGAACAGGCTTATAAGACCGATCCTAACGAAAGCCATTTTTACAGCACCTGGGGCTGACCGCCTGCTACGCCCCGCAAGGGGCGTATAGTCGAAGACTTATTCAACCAAAACGTGAATACTATGCGAAATAACAAGGCGCTCAGGACGCAGATACATGGCGGAAACAGTTTATCAGGCGCGGAGGCGTTTTTACCTTCTCCGTTTTCGGCGCAGTCGTAACCCGGACACACTGGAAAAAATGTACGAATCCATGCGGGATCGTGGACAGGTGCCGCCGGAGGACACCGAGGCTTTTGAGGCTGCCGCCGACCATCGCCGCGCAGAGCTGGCATCGGGACGCATCTGGGATAAGATCCCGCCGCATGTCTGGCAGTATGTAAAATAATCACAGCGCCCCTACACGGGGCGTTTTTTTGCTTGCATATATGGCTCATTAGACGTATAATGTTTTTACTGATTCAAATCAGTACCTTCCTAAACAGCCTTACAGGTGCATTATGACCTCTTCTGAAATCCTCCATAACCTCCCTCAGATTATCACGGCCGTGGCCGCCCTCATTACAGCCATTACCGGGCTGATTAAAGTCATGAAGGATAAAGGTAAGGACTGAACCGCCGCAGGGGGCGACAGCCCCCTGCATCCCTAACCGGCAGCGCCCCGACTGGCGCAGGAGTAAAAAAAGTGACAACGCTGCATATTCGAGAAATTCCCACTGATGGAGCGCCGCCTATCTGTGCAGGCCGCTCAATCTCAGATGATGACCTTTGCGCCTCATGCCAGCATCTCGACTATCGCCCTGGGCACCTCAGCGCCTGCCTGCTGTCAGGTTGCGGGCGTGACGACTGGCCTTCAGAACTGGATGCAAACGGCTACAGCGTTGCCTGTAGCAGCTATGAGCGTGAAAAATCGCTTGATTAATATGGCTCATTAGACGTATAATTATCACATCGAAAGGCATCCGGTCTTTCGCGGCAGCGCCCCGACTGGCGCAGGAGTTTTACAATGCACGGTAACGTAAATGAAATTTGCGCAAGGCTTCTCGATAGTTTTGATCCACAGCAGCGGATCAGCCTGCTGATCTGGACTGCTGAAGATGTCCATGACTGCACCAGTGATATGAACCTCACTGACGATGAGGCCGAAGCCGTTCTGGCAGAAATCGCGGAATGCAGTTCACACAGCCGTTATGGCGTCGGAAAAGATACCGTCTGGAGCCTGGCAAAGCAGGTGCGCGAAGATGCCGCCCGCGATCGAAAAATAGAGGTCAATGCCGAGGCGCTGCAAAAAGTCGTGGCGCTGGCGGCGCAGTTTATCCGGCTGGAAGAAATCCAGTCTGGTGAAGGAGCTGCACGCCGACTTTATCCGCAGGAGTCTGAGGCGCTGGAGTGCATCACGAAGGTGATTAACGGCTAATTCACGCAGTAACGCAGCGAACTTTCACGGTAGCGCCCCGACTGGCGCAGGAGGAAAAAACATGTCCCAGAATGAAGCCTATTACGACACGCTGGCCCTGATTGAAAAGGGGCAATGGTGTTTCGGCAGTATGGACGAAGAAAACGAAGAGCGGGCAATCAAGGCCGCTAAGGCGCTGGCGCTGTTTGCGCGCCTGAATGAGCAGGACTGCGACGGACACCCGGTTTCCGAAATCATCGTTGATTTTATCGCTAACCTGATGCACCTGGGGGAAGCGATAAATTTTCGTGTGCTCGATGAAGAAAGCGCGGTGATCCCGTTGGTCAGGATCGCCGCCGTACACTTTAACGCTGAAACAAAGTCATAGTAATCATGTGAATCAGAAGGGGGCAGGCGTGATCCTGCCCCCAAAAATGGACAGGGGAAAGAGTTCTCCCGCCTGAAAATATTCAGGCAGGCGGGAATTTTTTGCTTGATTAATATGGCTCATTAGACGTATAATAATCACATCGAAAGGCAATCCGGTCTTTCGACGGTAGCGCCCCGACTGGCGCAGGAGTACAGAAAATGTCTACTGAACTGAATCAACCCGCCATCACTGCACGCATTATCCCCAATAACCGCCGCATGGCCTTTCTGCCACGTCTGTTCGGCGCCTGGTATCTCACAGGTGAGGCCGGTGTCTACAACCTCGCACGCTCTCTCTGCGTCGATTATCAAGGCGGTTCCTGGGAGTTCGTCGAACTGTCTTGCGGTAGCGGCTTCATGTACCCACTGAGCGCAGAGCGCTTCACGGTATCGGTTAGCGGTAACTGGTTCGAAGGGGAACTGTCCGCAGAAGCTACCGGTATCGTGCTGACCCTGTTCACCCTGAACCACATGATCTGGCACGCACATGATGAAGGCTATCAGCACATCTGCGACATGCTGATCACCCAGCAGGAAAAGCTCAAATTATATGCCGACCAGCACGCCGAAGCCGGTTTGATTTACCGCGCGATTGACTGAAACGGCGGCCCCCGTGAGGGGGCCAATACTGACAGGGGGAAAAATGTTAACACTAACTGATATTCGCGCCAGCAATACGGTGCTGGTTACGGAATTTGGCGGCGTGCGTGCTGTGCATTTCTGTCTGCATGAAAAATTAAGCGGTAGCGACAACGATCTGTGGTTTCCGCTTGCCAATGGAGCCGACCTGTTCGAGGCGCTGGAAAGCATTATGTGCATCAATTTTGCCGCTGCTAACGTTGTCTCGCTGGAGTTCCTGCGGCAGAACGGGAAGTGCAAAGACTACCGGATCACCTACAACAAGGCCAAATTCAAGCCATTAGGTTAGATGTCTGGCATCATTTGATGTTCATATTTGAACAAAATTAAATAAAAAAAATACGTCTGATGAGTTGATAAAATGGCTCATTAGACGTATAATTATTACATCGAAAGGCAGTTGAGTCTTTCGCGGTAGCGCCCCGACTGGCGAAGGAGTTGAAATGAAAGAAGCAGACCAAAAAAAAGTGAATGCCGTAATGGCAATTGCTGATTATCTCGGTGTGAAAAATCAAATCGAGGTGATCGAATACTCAGCCGAATCAGTGCAGGTTGAGTGGCGAAATCCTAAAACAAAACAGCTTATTCATCGTGATTACACTTTTGCAAATTCCTTTGTAAAAGACTTTGAAAAAGCCCTGAAATCGAACGTGAAGTTTTACTGAAAAAGAGGGGGAGAAATCCCCCTTAATCCTCCCATTTTTTACTGATAAACATCAAATATATGAGGTGTATTATGTGGAAACGTGGCGAAAACAAAGTGATTCTGATGGGGCGTGCTGGCAAAGATGCAGAAGTGCGTTACACCCCAAACAGAACGGCCATTGCGAGCCTGACGCTGGCTACAGAAATCAGCTACAGCGACAACGAAGGGAAGGAGCAAAAAGAAACGGAATGGCATGATATTGTCATTTTTGGAAAGAAAGCCGAAGCAGCTGGGAAGTACTTCAAAAAGGGTATGATGCTGTATTTTGTCGGGCGCATTCGTAATAACAAATGGCAAGGGACAGACGGCAAAATGCGCAGCAATAAGGAAATTGTGATCGATAATAACGGCGAAATGCAGATGCTGCCGGGAGCTGGGCCACGTAACACCAGTGCAGAAGGCCAGGGAGGCATTGAAAATCATGATGAACCGCCGTTCCCGGATATGAATGATTACCCGCAGTGAGTATTTGAGTTAGAACGGCCCGCAGGACGCGGGCCGCCAATCCAGAGGGGGGAGTATGAATATCAGTGAACAATATCGGGTGGCGGTCGTCAGTACCGGCCATGTAAAAAAAGAAGACGCGGAACTACTGGACAAGGTCTGTAACGATGACTTGTCCGGTCAAGGTTTGTTCTGGATCGAGAAAAATCGCTATGGGTGGATATTGCGTATTTCTGCTACTGAACAATGGCGAGTGGAATTAACCAGGGCGGGGATCAGTGCAAGTGCTTTGGATAATATAGCCGCGTTAAATGGTGCCGGGTTCGACTGGATTTGGTTTGACCGGGATGCGGAACAGGTGCCAGAACTGACCGTTTGGGAGTGGTAAACCGGTTAAAAATTTGCCTCGAAAAGGGGCATTTTTTTCTTGCCTGCAATGGCTCATTAGACGTATAATAATCGTGAAGTTTAAAAGTGGATATTGATTAAAACGCTCTGTAAATAACGTGGAGAGAATATTATGGCGGCCTTATACCCTTATGAGGTTTATACCCTTATTGTGTCAGAATTAATCGTAAGCCATTTTAATGATGTCGCTATGGTATATCCGGGAAGCGAAGAAATTAAAAAGAACTACGACAGTGAATTAAGTGCTGTACAGGTAGTTAATGGCATCAGAGAAAAACTGATTGAAGATGGTGTTATACAGTGCGAACAGTGCCCACTGCTATCCGAGTGGGATGAGAACAAGGTTATCAACCAGCTAATTAAAGATTACCGCCTGATTCTCAATCGTGACTATGAACTAAACCGTGTTCGTCAGCAGCTGGCCCCGGAGCTGATCGCACAGATAGAAAACTGGAAAGAGCAGAAGTATTCCGATTCTGCGAAGGAATACGAGGTGCTCTATGAAACCATCAACATCAACGGAAAGGAGGTTACAGGCAAACTAAACGTAGTTGCAGTAAGTCGCTTTGATGCTGTTTTCATCGTAGGGCAGCGTCACGCTAACGATAACTTTTTGGTTCTGGATGTGAAGGAGGTGATGAATCATTGAAATCCAGAAAAGGTGCCGGATTGCGCCAACAATCCGGCTGGGTAGGCAATTTAAATTGTGAGGTTCAAAATGCCATTGTGGATTATACACTATGCTGAAGATGTCGCAAACGGAGTGCAAACAAAGTCGCATCCGATGAACGCAGCGCAATGGGATCACTTCCGTTTCTGGTTGGCAGTGTTCCGGCGGATTAAAGAAGCCGCAATGTAATCTGTAACTGTCTCAGGGGCGCTGTATGCGCCCCTTTTTAATATCCTTGCCCGGACTCCTTTCCCTGTAAATTTATCGGGATCAAGGGCGGATCGTGGCCCTGAACGTGCGCACCATTGAGCGCTGCATCGCAGCGGAACCGGAAAATTTTTTTCCGGCCAATGAGTGCCCTTGTCACCGGAACGGTGACAAGTATGCACGCACAATTACACGAACAGGCAGCACCCATGCCCGGCCTGACAGGCCGGGAGCTATATCATAATGTGGGATGCTATATGTGAAAGGTGAAGGTTAATACTGCGGACCTGAAGCGTCAGGATTCTGAGCGGTAGAGCTATTTTGTGTGCGCTGCTCTTCGTCAACTCCAGTGATTTTTTTTCGGCTGTTGCTGGTTCTTTTTTTTCCAACTCGTCCGGCAGTAATGTCCTTGATATCACGTAATGTAACGTCTGAAAAACCCGCATCGTTGAGGAATTTCAGTATCTCTTTATCTTCATATCCTTTCGAATCTTTCAGCTTCTTAATGTCAGACTTAAGCTCGTCGAGTACGTGCTTTTTCTCAAGCCTTTCCGACGTCACATCAGGCAAGTCGTCGAGAATGCTTTTGAATTTTCCGATGTCCTCACTGCTATAAAATGCTTTCTTTTTTGCAGGCATATGCCCTCCCAATAATGTCAAAATCGCCATGCCGAACCGGAGAAAATCGACCCAGGCTATTCGGGTGATTTTACATGATGCCCGGCACGATTCAATTGCTCTGCCTGCCAGGCCCTTCGCTGCTGGCTTTCAAACCTCGCCGATGGTAGAATTCAATGAGGTATTTAAGTACGGGACAAGATGTGTTTTTGGAGTACCGCCGACACGCGGCGGCCGTCCAAAAACGTCTTGGTCAGGGCAAGCCCCGACACCCCCTAACGAGGTTAGCTATCTGATGAGCCGTAGCGAGAGCAGAAAAACAGACGATCGAATCCAGGTGAGATGTTCCACAGAAGTGAAAGCTAAACTCACCGAAAAGGCCCATGAAGCAGGGCTTAGTCTTAGTCAATATCTTATCAAATCTGGGCTTGGAAAGCGCATTCAATCGAAAGGCAATTACAATGCACTTGCCGCTCTTGTAAAGATAACAGCCCTTCAAAAACATCTGTTTAACGAAGGTGCCGGAGTTCATAGCAAGGAGTATTCAGAGATTCTGATCGAGGTCAAAAAGGCCGCACAGAAACTGCAACAGGAGATGGATGGTGATACCTAAAATCATTGAGGGCCGAAGGGACAAAAAGTCCAGCTTTGGTCAGCTGATTAAGTACATGGCAGACAAGCCGTCTCAGGAGTTGACTGATACAGTTCAGCCTACTCCTGAGACGGCTTTGGCTGTTAAATCAGATATGTTCGAAGGGTTAAACAATTACCTGACCCGTAAGCAGAAAGTGATCAGCACACCGGTGGATGTTGAGCCAGGTGTACAGCGTGTTGTGGTTGGTGATGTTACCTGCCAGTACAATACCTTCTCGCTCGATGGTGCAGCACAGGAAATGAATTCAGTTTCTCAGCAAAGCACACGCTGTAAAGATCCAGTTATGCACTATGTTCTCTCATGGCCTGACTATGAAAAGCCGAATGATGATCAGGTTTTCGATTCGGTGAAGTTTACACTGGCATCGATGGGCATGTCCGATCACCAGTATGTTGCTGCCATCCACCGGGATACAGATAACCTGCATGTGCATGTTGCTGTTAACCGCATCAATCCCCAGACATATAAAGCAGCCTCATCGAGCTTTACCAAAGACACTCTTCATCAGGCGTGCCGCTTACTGGAATTGAAGAATGGTTGGTCCCATTCAAACGGTGCATATGTGGTTAATGACCGTCAACAGATTGTCCGGAACCCTCACAGCAAGAAAGAGCGGGGCAACTGGCGCTCACTCGATCGCATCAACAAGATGGAGAATAAAGAGGGGGTTGAAACGCTCTATCGCTATATCGTTGGTGATGAACAGGTAGGCGGTAGTCGTCAAAACTTGATCCATGTTTCAGCTGGGCTTCGTGAAGCCAAAAGCTGGGATGATGTGCATAAGACATTTGCAGACATCGGTCTTCGTGTCGAAAAAGCACAGGGGAAAAAGGGCTACGTCATTACCCACGAACATCAAAACCAGAAGACGGCTGTTAAGGCGAGTCTGGTATTTAACAAGGCGCAATATACCCTGAAGTCGATGGAAGAGCGCTTTGGTGAATACCAGCCTTCACATATTGAACCGGCCAAAGTATCGGTATTTAAAACCGCATATACCCCTGGTGCTTATCGTCGAGATGCCAATAAACGTCTGCAGCGTAAAATTGAGCGCGCAGAAGAAAGAATGCTGCTCAAGGGTCGCTATCGCGCCTACCGAAACAATTTACCGATATATTCTCCGGATAAGGATCGCATCGCCGATGAATACCGGAAAATTGCCCAACATACCCGGTTGGTGAAAAATAACGTCCGGCATTCTGTTTCAGATCCTCATACCAGAAAGCTGATGTACAACCTGGCTGAGTTCAAACGCCTGCAGGCGGTTGCCAATCTGCGTCTTAGCTTGCGTGAAGAACGCAACGGCTTCAGGGCGGCTAACCCACGGCTTTCTTACCGGGAGTGGGTCGAACAGGAAGCACTGAAGGGTGATAAGGCAGCGCTCAGCCAAATGAGGGGCTTTGCCTATTCCTCCAGGAAGAAGGAGAAGTATAAACAGCAACTGGTTGAGCAGATCGGGTTCAACCGTACCTTTAACGCCATCACCAGTCATGATCGTGATGATGTGGCCGTAATGGCCTCAGCACGTCATGGTGTCAAGCCACGGCTTTTGAAAGACGGTACTGTTATCTTTGAGCGCGACGGTAAACCGGTAGCGGCTGATCGTGGTCATATTGTGCTGACAGAAAGTAATGGAATCGACAAAGAGAAAACGGCTGACCTTGCAATTGCATTAACGATTGCTGGTAAAGCCAAATCTGTTCGTGTTGATGGTGACGGCGAGTTTAAGGAACTGTGCTGTAATCGTATCGTCGATGCAGCTGTGAACCACAATCACCCTGTCGCGCAGGGCATTACCTTCACAGATGCCGCTCAGCAGGCGTATGCTCAAAACGAGAAACATCGTTTGATTCGTGAGCAAAATAATAGTAAAAATGAAATGCAATTCAGAAGTGAAAGCGACGACAAATTCAATCCGAAGTAAAATGGAGTAAGAAATGAAAATCAAAATGCAAACGGTCCTCGCGGCCGTTTCTGTGTTAGCTCTTGCCGGGTGTGCCTCTCAAAGCGAAAAGGAAAAACAAATCTCTGCACAGCAGCTGGTAGATCAGGAATTGCGTGAGCAAGCCATTAAGATAAAACTCGCACAGGATGAGCTTTACCAGGCTGGAGCCATTAACAGGACCCGTTACAAATTCCCTACCATTATCAATGCAAACAGTCAGTATGTTCGTGTGAGCTGGCAGGGTGATGCTTACGAATTACTGGAGCAACTGGCTAAACAGCGTGGCCTTCAATTCACCAGTCAGGGGATCAAGTTACCGCTTCCACTCAATATCGATGTTGGTGGTTCGAAGGTTACGTTTGAACAGTTGCTGACCCTGATCCGACAACAAACGCAGTACCGTGCCACCATCAACCAGAAACCCGGTGAACTGCAGCTGCTTTACCTCACACCATCGAAGAAAGGTTCATTCCTCAGAGGGACCCGCCCATGAAACTTAAACTGATCGTGCTTCTGACGTTACCGCTGCTTGCTGCGAACGTTGCACGCGCGGACGACTCCGATGTTAAAGGCCTGGATTACTACATGGACCCGCCAAGCCAAAGTGACGATGAGGCCGATGTTACTGGCAGTATGCTAAACGACGCAGCGCACACCATTGGATTTCGCGGCGGAAAGGCAGAACGCGCTAAAGAAATTCGCGCCGCGCTGGAAAATCAGCGCAGCAACCTTGATTACATGTATTCGTTCCAGCCGCTGATCTCTTCTGAAGGCTACCTGCCTCCGGTCATTGCTGAAGCTAAAGACGTTGCACACATTACCAATGAGCAAATCCGAACGGCCAACCGTGCCTATGACATTGTGGTGCCGGCGCGCTTTGTCAGTAACCCGCCGACCTGGAAAAGCTATCTTCTGACCGGGCTGATGGCGCAGCGGATCGAATTGCCTGAACCGGCTGCAATGCCGAAGGACGGGAAACAACGTGATATCTGGAAAAAAGCTGTCGCGCTGGGCTGGTCTGACGGTCGCCAAAAAGCTGATGAGATATTCACTGCTAATTTCAATCGCCTCACACGGGATTACACCGGCATGTTGCGCTACAGCACGCTACTGCAGCAGGGCATGATTAAGGCTCCAGTCATCACACAGCAGCAGCAAACAGTTACAGGGGATAAAAACCGCCTCATGCTGGGCGATAAAACGAAACGTATGAAGCAGCAAGCTGAGTTTGACATCAACAAACGCAGCTGGAAACCGACCATACGTTAAGGGGCAGTAGATGGAAGCATTCAATTTTGGTCCAACGCTGACGCCCCAGACGCTGGAACGTTTTCTCGTACACTGCTCAAACAATGAAGTGTCCGATATTCTGTTGCAGGGCGGAGATAAAATCTGGGTAGAACGTCATGGGCGCCAGTTGCCCATGACATCTTACCCGCTCGACAACCTGGAGCTGGAACGTACCGTTGATAAGGTGTTCGGTCAGGAGATCAAAGGGACGCTGAAAAGTGCTGCGGTCGTTAATACCGCTATCCAGCTAAGAGGTGATGAAGCGGGCACGATTGGACTCGGCCGCGGCGAAACCCGCCGGTTCCGCGCGAACTTTACTCAGGCCGATATTTATAAAACAGAAGCGGCAATGTCTCTGACACTCCGTGTTCTGAATGAGGTTATTCCTCAGCTTAAACAAATGGGTATTGAGCCGGACCTGTTTAATTCTCTGTTGCCGGCTGCCGGCCTCGGACTGATATGCGGCGAGACGGGATCGGGCAAGTCAACCCTGATGGCCAGCATCTTCCAGTATTGCGGTGAAACGTACCAGGACCGGAAAATCATCACGGTTGAAGATCCCATCGAGTATCGCCTGGGAAGTCGAGACTGGATTGCGCCGGCGCCGGCACAGTCACAGATTGGGCGCGATATTGATTCCTTCCACAATTTTATCACTCTCTCCGGGCTCCGTCGTTCTCCGAAGATTATGGGGGTTGGTGAGCTCCTTAACCGCCTGTCATTTGAAGCTGCTGTACTGGCAGGTAAATCCGGCCACTTTTGTCTTGGCACACTGCACGTCAAAACGGTCGGAGAAGCCATTTCCCGATCATTGCAGAACTATCCGCCGGAAATGCGTGAAGCTGCCGCCTTTGACCTGCTGAGTATCCTTTCTTACATCATCGTGCAACGCTTGCTTAAAACAAAAGACGGCCGGCGCAAGGCTGTCCGTGAATATCTCGTCATTGATAACAGCCTGCGCCGCAAACTCTATGACGTTGATTACAGCAAGTGGGGCCGCTACATCGACGACCTGTTGATCGCTGAAAACCGCAGTCTGATTCAGAACGCCTGGGCAATGCACCAGGAAGGTTTGATCGACGAAGCGGAAGTCATCGAGGTCGCAGGATATATGGACTATCTGGCGTTAAAAGAGGGCAAGTATGGACATTAACAAATGGCGTTATGCCGGCCGGCCACTGACGGTTTTTGGTGTGCCTGTTATCTCGTTTCTTGTGTACTTCATCTGGTTTCCGTTCCCGTCAGTAAAAACCTTTGTTATCTGCACCTGTGTGGTTCTCTTTTACTTTCTGCTGGCCATGATGGGCTACACGTTACCGGTGCTGTACCAGGTCATTCTCCGGGTTATCCGCGGGAAAAAACTTACCGGGCGGCCGTGGTGGTACCGGCGCTCTCAGCGATAACACATAACTACAGGGGTAGACAGTATGGCGAAACCTGAAATTGCAACTGAAAGAACCCGTCTGAGTATTCCCTTTGACGATCGCCAACGTGCAATACGTGCGGCCGGCAAACTGGCTGATGGCAGTAATGCTCTGGACTACGTGAAGGAAGAAAAGGTGTGGTATGCACAGCCGGGGGCCAACCTGAGCCGGCTGAAAGAGTGGATTTTTGACCCCAATAAAGTGATCGAAGAACCGCCCCTGGATATTCAGGCCATTGAAGATGAATTTACGGCGTGGCTTGAAGAGCGCGGTGCCATTATCAAAGACCCCATAGAGTTCGATGGCCAGAAGCATTATGTCGATACCGTGGACGGTAAAGCTGGTTCAAGAAAGGGGGTGTATGCCGCCTTTCTGGATGGCCGACCTGCAGGGTGGTACAGGGACTATAAGAACGGTGGTGAAATTCAGAAATGGGTATCTACCGGCGCAGCCCCTAACCCTGAACAAATGGCCATGCTCCGTGCTGATGCTGCGGCAAGGCGTGAACAAAGAGCTGCAGCGCAAGCGGATAAGTTTGATCAGACCGCTAACCGGTTGATGGAAGAATATAACCGGCTTCCGGATGCCACGGGAGATCTGGCATACCTGAAAAACAAACAGGTCATTGCCGCTAACGGCCTTAAAGCTGATGAGCGGGGCAACGTTGTGATCCCTCTGTTTAATGCTGATGGCGAGTTCAGGACCCTTGAGCGCATCTGGTCCGACGGTAGTAAACACCTTGAAAAAGACGGCCAGGCATGGGGGAGTTTTTTCGTTGTGGGTGGTCAACTGAAGGATGGTGACAACCTGCTTTATGCCGAGGGATATGCGACAGCAGCCAGTATCAGCGAAGCCATCAATCAGCCTGTGATCATGACGGTTAATGCCGGCAACATGGTGGAAGTTGCTGGCCGCCTGAAAGACACCTTTCCAAACAGCACTCATTACTTCCTTGCTGACAATGACATTTATAAAGACGAGAACGTTGGGCTAGAAAAAGCGACAGAAGCTGCAGAGCTGACTGCCGGCCATGTTCTGGTCCCTGCCTTTAGCAACCCGAAAGAAGGGCTTACTGACTACAACGATTTGCATGTCTCTGAAGGGCTGGAGCAAGTCAGATTGCAGGTAGAAGGAGCCATTAATCAAATGAACAGGGTAGACACTATGCCGACTGATAACCCGAACATTACTGACGTTAATCACAGCTCGACTGACAGCGCTGCCGTTGCAGATCCTGAAAAAGCCGCGCCGGTGGCCAGCGCCCCTGCAGCTGCCGAACCGGAGGAAACCGCGCCGGTGGCCAGCGCCCCTGCAGCTGATGAACCGGTGGAAGCCGCGCAGGTGGCCAGCGCCCCTGCAGCTGATGAACCGGTGGAAGTCGCGCCGGTGGCCAGCGCCCCTGCAGCTGATGAACCGGAGGAAGTCGCGCCGGTGGCCAGCGCCCCTGCAGCTGCTGAACCGGAGGAAACCGCGCCGGTGGCCAGCGCCCCTGCAGCTGCTGAACCGGAGGAAGTCGCGCCGGTGGCCAGCGCCCCTGCAGCTGCTGAACCGGAGGAAACCGCGCCGGTGGCCAGCGCCCCTGCAGCTGCTGAACCGGAGGAAACCGCGCCGGTGGCCAGCGCCCCTGCAGCTGCCGAACCGGAGGAAGCTGTGCCGGTGTCCAGCACCCCTGCAGCTGCTGAACCGGAATACACCGCACCAACAGATCGAGACGGCGATGATGAAGAGAGTAATAGCGCCAGTGATCTTGAGGCGTATGCCGCTATGATGGCCTTTGGCGGTGAAACAACTGACTCCGCTCAGCAAAAGCCTGAAAGGATAGCGCCCAGCGAATCTGTAGCTAATACCGCCCCGGCTGAAAATGAAACCGAGGAGAAGAAAAAAACAAACGAAGAACTGGAAAACGGCATACGCTGGGCAACCAACGATAATGCAGAAACGCCCCCAAAAGAACGTATAGACCTGGAAGGGTTAATTGCCCGGTTTGGGTACAGAGCAGAGAAAGACTATACGGCGTATACGCTTGATGGACAGGATGCGTTTTACGATTACGGCTCACATCTGCGTATGGCTACCCCTGAAGCCAGCCAGAGTGACGAGATGATCCTGGCGGCCGTTCTAACCGCGGATAAGCAACATCATCGTGGTATTGAAATCACCGGCAGTGACGAATTTAAAGAGCGAGTGTTTAACCTTATCAGTGAATACAACATTGAGGTGAAACTGACTAACCCAGAACAAAGGGTTAAATTGCTCGAACTCAAAAAAGCAAATGAAACAGCAAAAGAAACGGCAAAAGAAAATGTTGCTGATTCAAATGCGAATAAGCAGGAAGGGGCAAACGAAAAGACAAATTCATCAGTTCAGCAGAATGGAATGCGCTGGGAAGAATCGGCCTCTGTGCAGCCGAAGAAGCAGAATGCATCTGATACTCAAAAGGAAGATAAAGCTGCAGGTGAACCCTGGGAGAAAGGCGTTATCGTCGCGCATGGACGTGCTAAGTATGAGTGGAAAGAAGATGAATCCATGAACTACTTTGTCACCCTCAAAAATGAACATGGAGAGAAGACACTCTGGGGGAAAGACCTTGAGAGAGCGGTTAAAGATGCTGGTGTAGACACAGAACGTCTTGTTACAGTCAGAAAGCTGGGATTTGTGGATGTTGAGGTGAATGCACCTGTCCGTGATGAAAGCAACAAGATCGTTCGTTATGAAACTATCCAGACCAAACGTAATGAGTGGGAAGTAAAGCCTGTATACCCACAGCCAACAGCAGGGAATGAACAGGCCTATAAGCCTTCTGAACTGGTTCCGTATGATGCTGCAACCTTCCAGAAGCTCCGCACAACAATTCAGCAGATTACCGGTGTTGATCTCAGCCGTGAGGCCGTGCCTGAAAAAGAACTGTACTGGTTCTTGCCTAATGGTAAGCCAGCTCCAGAAAGCATGACAAAGCCCACAGGCTATAAACTCCCTCAAGAGTCAAAAACCGCGGGTACACCTTTGCTGATCGCACCGCATAAAAAAGGCGAACGCCCAGATTATTTCCTTGTTGAGTCGCGTAAAGGATTCATGCAGGGGATCGCAAAGGATAAGGAGTCCGGTGAGTACCATAGCGTGATTGGAAAAGTGAACAAGCGTATTGATAAAGACGGAAACTGGAAAACGTATATGACTCTTTCAGCAATCAATAAAAATGCCGAAAGTGGAATTGTTTTGCATGGTTATGGACATGTAGATCAGGGGGGTAAAAATTTGCTTTACAAAAACACAATTGCAAATGAAAAACAGCCTCAGCATTTACAAGCGGCCTCAGATGAGGTAAAAAACAAAACAGTAATGAAGCAGCTTTTTCATCCTTCAAATTCTGCAAAAAGAAAAGATGATGAAAGGAGAGAACAGACTCATGCACCAGTCGCAAAGTCAGCGCCTCGGCCATAAAACAAAAACCCTACTCGTTGCAGTAGGGTTTTCCTGCATTTCTGTGAGCTCATTTGCGGCAACACAGACCTGTGCAGCATACGAACTGGCAAAAGCTGGTGCAGATGCTGCCTATAAGCAGGAAGTGGAAAGGATTAACAACGCCGCAAAAAGCGAATCCAGTACGTCTGATTCTCTCGGACAGTGCCTGGGGTCGCTATCGGTATCACTTAAAATCCCACAGTTTCCGTCTATCAGCGACATTATTGATAAGGTGAAGGATGAGGTATGCAATACGGTTAAATCGAAGATTAATGAGAAGTGGGGGAGCCTGACTAATACGACGCTGGACCCGTGGTCAACGATTTCATCCCGACTGCCAGATACGTCAGGTATCCTGCCCAACGCATCTTCTAAAAATGTGCAATTAAACAATCCGGCAGCTGCGAGTGGAAGTGGTGAGGATGCAAACAGTGATGCATTCCCGTTCCATTTGTAACTACCGGAAGAGTCCTTTCGGGATTTTATCGAATAGCTTGCCGGTTCGTATTTCAACGCGGCGGTGTTCCGCCGCGGTTAGTAAACGCATAAATTCTGTGGCAGGTAGAACATCACGTTTTGAGTCTACATACGTATCAAGCGAATCTTCATTCATGAAACGTCTGACAGTATGCAGCCAGTCTTCAGCTGATTTCATATTTTTTGAGCTCATCGTCGCTCATCTCGGCAAACGCTGCAGGTCGGCGACCTTTTCCTGTCCAGGTTATGGACTTTCCATCAACTTCGATCCGGTACTTCACTTTTCCAAAAGTGGATTTACTTTTCGTGGACGGACCAAAGAGATTTTCGAAGATCTGGAGAGCTTCATCAGCCGTAATATTGTGTTCTTCCATGAACCGCTTTGTGGCTGCGGCTTTCTCTTCAGTGGCCTTCTGTTCTTCCTTAAATTTCTCGATCATTCCCTGTGCAATGTCGGACCACATATTAATGAGTTGTTCAAGGTTTTCTGGCGGGATTTTGCGCAAAACGGCGGTGGCTTTTCGTCGTTCGCACATGATAACTGCACAGGATTCGTAATCATTATGTTCGCTCATGTATACCTCATTGTTCATTAACGATCTGCGTGATTTTCTAACACAAACTTTTGAAAAGAGAAACTCTATGAAAACACAAAATGGTGAAAATATTATGGATCAAACTGACTCGGATCAAAACTCAGTCGTTGATGATGACAGCAACGCCCTTGCTCCAGCTCTGGCTGAAGAGAGTAACCGAACGGTACAAGAAATCGTATCGAAACATGGTTTAAAAGTAATTTTGATTCAAACGCTAATCATATTAGTCGCAATCATTATCATTGGTCTTCAGGGTTACTGGCTTCACCAGAAAAAAACCAAATATATTGCAACGAATGGGGGCATGATCACAGAAGTTCATCCAACCGATGAACCCGCTTACACGGCGGAAGAGGTGATGGACTTTGCCAACCGTACAATGATCAAATCGCTTTCACTGAACTTTGTGAATTACGAAAACCAATTAACCAGCGTCCGCGGCGATTTTAGCGCTGAAGGGTACGTTAGTTTCCGTAAAGCGCTGTCCGATAGTGGGCTGCTGAAAGATATCAGTGAAAAACGTCTGAACGTAAAACTTTCCACAACTCCTGGAACCCTGATCACGGAAGGTCTTATCCGTGGCACCAAAACCTATGCCTGGCAATACCGCATTCCGGTGACTGTTCAGCTTGTTGGGCAGGCTCAGGACTACAGACCGCAACCTTACGATTTGATGGTTCAGGTACGCCGCGTAAAAGAAGACGAAGATCCACGGGGTATTCAAGTAGCACAGGCCATTCTCAAACCCCGGAACTACTGAGGTCAATCATGAAGATTAAACTGTTAACTGTACTTATGGCCGCACTGTTTTCGGCAAATTCTGTATCTGCAGCTGATGCGCCGACTGGTAATGGAGCGCCGCAGCAAACGGCGCCAGCTGTGCCTGGTGGTGATATTGCTCAATGGCAGCAGGCCAGTTCCGGGTTGCCCGTAAATCAGCAGTCACAGGTGCAACAGCCTCCACAGCAAACAGCACAGGAACAAGGTCAGCAGCAGGCGCAAGGCCAACAACCACAGGCACAGGCCCAACAGCAGCCAACTACTGCACTGCCTCCTGCACCCATGCCGCAGATTCCTCCACCACAGCAGCAGGTTACTCATGTTAATCCGCAGACACTGGAAGAGTTACCTGCACCTGTTCTGCAGCAGATCCAGCCTATTACCCCTGGTCAGGTGCGGTCTGCCCGCAGCGCAATGGAAGATATGAGCGCGGCGGCCAAAACCTCACCATTAACGCCGATCCCACGAATTTCAAGCCAGACGGTATCACTGTCAGCTGGTGCATCCATTCCGCAGGTACGGGTATTTCCAAACCAGGCAACCACAGTGACGTTTTCAGATGCAACCGGACACCCCTGGGTATTAGGCGCCCCTCCATATAATTCGAGTCCCTGTGCATCTGGTGGTGAACTGTGTGTTGGCTATATTCCAGGATCGGCGGTATTCACAATCCAGCCGACCAATGCCTATGCCAGCGGGAACATCACAGTGCTTCTGAAGGGGCTGGCTACGCCGGTCATTATTAACGTGAAGGGGGCAGAACCCTCCGTTAAATCAAAAACCGTTGATGTTGATTATCGTCTGGATCTCCGTATCCCGAAGCGCAGTCCTGACACACCGGTTTATACCGCTACTCCTGAGAAAAAAATCTCACTGTATGACAAGCAGCTGCAGAGCGTGCTCGATGGCATCCCGCCTGAAGATGCTCAGCGGTTGAAACTTAAAAACGCGCCAGGGAGTACCAAAGTCTGGCAGATCGGTGATGAGCTCTACGTCAGAAGTAACATGCAGCTGCAGGATGAGTTTGAAAAAACGCTTTCCGCTATCGATGGCACACATGTTTACGTGCTGCCGGCAACACCAGTGCTGACTTTTTCGGTTAACGGTCAGGCGCGTGACGTTGAAGTTGAGCTGAATTAAGGGGAACGACGATGGCTACAGATAAAGGTAAAGAAACCAGAAAAATGATGCTCTACGTCGGTGGCGCCGCTGCAGTTGTGGCGCTTCTGGGAGGGTACTGGTTGTTTGGCTCATCAGATGAGCCGGCAACGGGCGGGTCGCAGGTGAAGGCCCAGGGGCTGGAAGGGAAAACTGGCAGGGAAAAAGCTAATGATCCCCAATACAACAAGCTGCTGAATGAGTGGAATGCTGATAACTCAGAAAAAGCGGCTCTCACGGGGGATAGTTTCATATCCACGTTGTCAGCCAGTAACCCGGTGGCCGTTGATTACGGCACCAAAGCACCGCCACCAAAATATTCGTGGGAATCGTCAGCAAAACAGTCGGGCGATAACAGTAAGGCTAATGATGCTGAGCAGAAAGAGCGTGAGCGTCAGGCTAAAGCTGTGGCTACGTTACTGCAGAAAATAGACCAGGCCAGAACACCGGTTGTCACGGGTGTTGCTCTTGCAACCCCTCTGGGAGCAGAGGGTAATGACAAGAACGGCGGCACCTTCTCAGGGTGGACCGATTCGGTCTATCCGCAGAACAAAAAGCCGGATGCTGAAAAACAACAGGGGGCGAAGAATAAGGTCAAAGATAAAGGAGCCCGGCTTGTATCGGCTTACACGCTTGTGCCGGCAGTAATGGATACGGCGATGGACAGTGACGATCAGAACAGTATTGCTATTGCCCATGTTCCAACTGGAGCGCAGGCCGGCGCCAAATTCTATTCTGGCCAAAACCGTCTTGCCGGCGATGGTATTCGAATTCACTTCACCGGCATGGAGCTGAACGGAGTGCAGTGTAAGGTCGATGCGTATGGCGTGGCTTCCGACTCGTTGCGCGCGGCCGTTTCCTCAAATGTAAATAACCGCTGGTTCAGCCGTATTATTCTGCCGGCTGTTGCTAACGGATTAGGCCGAACTGGTCAGCTGTATGCGGACAGCAATTCGCAGATGATTATCACTGACGGCGGGAATGCATATCGTTCAACTGGTACACCTGATGGCAAAGCGGTTGCCGGTACCATTATTGGCGGGATGGGTGAGCAAGCAGGGCGTGTCCTGGCCGACGATGCAGCCCGCCTGCCGATTAAGCAGGTTACGGTTGACCGTAACCAACTCATAGGCATCCAGTTTGTCGCGCCTGTGTATGAAAGCGACTGTGGCGAGAATATGGAAAATGCTTCTGCAGAGCAGGTGCAGCAGCAAGCAACTCCCACACTATCTAGTGTGCAACCTCAGCAGATGCCTCAGCCTCCGGCTCCTAATTACCCTCAGCAAAACTTTCCAAGCTACCCCGGCTACGGGTATGGCACCAATAACCCGTATTACCGTTAAGGAGATTGATAATGAATCTGTTTGAAGATGACAATAAAAACGAAGCAGCTCCTGCCCAGGAACCGGTGTCTGCTAAGCCTGCTGAAAAGCCAAAACCGACAGTGACGCCAGCAGCAAAAGCGAGCAAAAAGCCGCTTAATATCAGTGACTATGCATGGATTGGTGGTATCGCTGTCATCGCTATCCTGCTTTTAGTCTGGTTGTTTGGGGGCTCCGATAGTGATACTGCGCCAGCGACGGGGAATGGGGCGATCCAGTCTTCAGCGCAACGTCCGCGCGTACAGTCTGCCCCTGCAGGGCAGGATTCTGGTGACTTCCGCGAGCAGATTTCCGGGATTCTGCTGCAGCAAAAGGAACGGCTGGACGCGATAGAATCAACTTCTAAAAATGGAATGATGATCCTTTCCAGTCAGTTACAAAGCGCTAATGAACAAATTAAAAATCTGAACAATCAGGTTCAGGAACTGAAAATGAAAGCCGCTGGTTATGGGCCTTCATTTGGTAATCAGAGTGGAACAATTTCCGGTGCAACGTCACAGGCATTACCTTTGTTGAGAGGTTTTTCAATTAATGATTTATCTGGCGATCTTGCTTGGGTAAAATACAAAAACCAGACGTATGCTGTGAAGGTCGGAAGTCAACTTGGCGGAGTCACCATTACAGGTATCGATACTGAAAATAGAATCGTTACAACAAGTAAAGGCCTTATCCGCTAATCAGGACCTAAAAAGGCGAAACTATGGATTTAGAATCGGTATTAATTCAGGTTGCTAACGGTGGTCAGGAACCGCTGACAAGGCTAATCATAGGTGTCGCTGCAATCGTTGGGATCATTGGTGTTATTGGATATCTGATGAGCCTGCGGAAGCAGGCCAGGCATTCTACCAAAGGTGTTGAAGTTGGCAGAATTTTTGCCGGGATCATCTTCTGTGTATGCCTCATCACGCTGAAAGCACAGATGAACTCAGGCGGTGCCACTTTAGGATTTGGCGATGTCAGTTTCGGACCCGTCAGTTATGCGAGCGAATCTACGTTTGGCATGGGAGCCGCAGCAGTCAACGCAGTGCTGGGGATTGTTAGAATTCTCGGTGCATACTTTTTTTACAGGGGTATTAAGGGGTTGAAAGACTCTTACCTTGAGGGCCATACGGAGCTGTCAGCTTCGGGCACGAGAGGGGCATCCATTGTGAAAATTGTATGTGGACTACTTCTGATGTTCGATACACAAACGCTCGATGCGTTGCAGAGCACATTAAACATTCACTGGTAATCAAAAAGGATACTTTATGAAAATTGTTAAATTTATCAAAGACAAGGCGTTATCTGCATCCATCGCAGCGTATCAGCTGCGCGGAACGGTAGCAAAATCGTTAGTGGTATTGCCGCTGGCATTGCTGAGCAAAGAGGCTGCAGCTGAAACGACTATCTGGGAAAAGATCAATACCTTCACGGAAGGTATGGCCAGTACCCAGCCTGGTCTGATTACCGCTGGTAAAGTGGTTGGTGTTGTCTGCTTCATCGTAGGTCTTGTTGCTCTGTGGCTCAAAAACAAACGCGGGAAAGATATCAGTGGCGGCTTCATCTTCTGGTCAATGGTTGTTGGAGCCTGTCTGGTCGGCCTGACCGCATGGATCTCTTCTGTTGGTTCAACTGTTGGTGTTGACGCAACCCTGTAATGTCCTTTCGGCCCCGCCTTGCGGGGCCAATACCGGAGTTCCCCCATGAAAGATTTTAAGCTCACCAGGAATGAACAACCTGCCAGATGCCATGTGTGCGGGATAAAGAGCAAAGATGTTTTCTCCCTCGCAGAAGATGGACAGAAAGAGAGAATGCTTTGCTCTGTATGCCTGTCGCTCGAACACCCGGAGAAAATGAAACTAGAGACTCAAACCGGACTTCTGCTGAAGAGAAATACAAACCGAAAACTCTACAGCCTGTTGTTTCGTTCAATTGCAAAGGCGGAAAAGTCAACGGACGATTCTTACCGTGAAAAGGCACAGAAACTTAAACAGATATTGCTCAGTACAACTGACGTAGTTCTAAACGAAACCGGCAGTGATGATGGATACGATTTACTGCACCTGATAAAAAAACACCATCAGTTACTTCCCATGAATTTTGACGATGAGTTTGTCACTTCTGTCGCAGAGTCAGACGAATTGCCGGATGTAAGTGACTGGAATGAAATTTACAAGGGTAAGAGAGGTTTTAAATGATTTCTTTCTTTGAGGATGTGATCGAAGGTATCTCACGCAATCTTACGTCAAATGACTCGTTAAAATACTGTGATTTGACAACGGTTGTAGGGCTTACGTCGCAGGATCGCGTTGAGCATCCTGAAATCAGGGCTCCGTACATACTGACCACGAAGAACAACGATTTTCTTACCGTTATTGAGATTCAGGGCGCTAAATCATCGTTTGACGAGAAGTCGTTTAATGACTTCATCATGCACCTTTCAAACTCGTTGTCGAATTCCTTTATTAACAGTGGCCATAAGCTGTCTGTGGTGTTTGAGCGCGACTTTACCAAGAACCAGGAAGAGCTGAATAATGTTTATAAACCGCAGGTAGCAGCAATAGAGCGCCTGCAGATAGACATTAAAGACCTGATCGCCGATGACGCAAAAAAAATCGCTGCCCATTACAGCCGTGAACGCGCTTACATCGTGCTGTATACCTCGAAGGGGATGATTGCGAAGGATGAACTTAAAAACGAGCAGGCAAAAGCTGCCGGCGTTATGAAGGATATCCCGCAGACTCGCTTCAGTCAGAACCCAATCGAATTTCAGCTTGAAGGTTTGAAGATCACGCATGACGCGATGCTTTGGCGGCTGATTGGTATGCTTCAGGGGGATGATGAGTCGGGGATGGGGCTTCTGGTTGATGTCCTCGATGTCAAACACGCCGGCGCAATGATGCGTCAGATGCTGTTCCGGAACTCAACATCAGAAAACTGGTACCCTCGCACGCCGTTTGACCAAAATCTGCGAGTCTATGGCGCTCCACGGAAAGGCAATATCGACTCAGTGCTGCCGCCGCGGCTGAATATCCAGATCATGGAAGGGGAACTGGAAGAAGATGGTGGCCTGATTTACTGCGATGGCAAGTATTACGGTTCTGTTGCCCTTGAGTTGCCACCACTTCACCCTGTCAAATTTAAGCAGTTATTCAACGCGATTAACCGGAAAATCCCGTACCGGATAAAATATGACTTTATGGGCGGGGGCAAAAAAGCATTGTTCTGGCCATCAGTGATCGTCTCTTTCCTTCGTTTCATTCCCTCACTCGGTACTATCGCGCGTGATATGGATTATGTCGGGGCCCAGAGCGAAACCGATCCAACGGCTATCATGGCCATCAACTTTGCCACCTGGGGTGACACTAAGGATGAAGCCAAACGCAACCTGGCGGCTTTAACTAAGGCGATTGAAGGCTGGGGTGTATCAGGTGTGTCCAAGACATATGGCAATCCAGGTAGCGCACTGATTGCATCCGTTCCGGGGCTGACGACGGCCACACCTGGCTCATTGCATTATCCGCCGTTGAGTGAAGGCTTGCGGATGTTACCTTTTGAACGTCCGGCCAGTCCCTGGCATGGTAAAGGCAATATCAACTTCATCACGCTCGATGGCAAGCTGTTCCCCTATCAAATCGCCAGTCCCCTGCAGGAGAAATTTACCGATGTCATCACCGGTGTTCCAGGTTCCGGTAAAAGCGTGCTGGCCAACCGCCTTAACCTGAGTTCGATTTACCGGGCTGATAAAAAACTGCCTTATCTGACTATCATTGATAAGGGCTACAGTGCAAAAGGTATCGCCGATCTGATTAGCGCTGAGCTGCCGTCAGAGAAACGTCACCAGATTGCCAGTATCACCCTGAACAATGACGAATCGCACTGTATTAACATCTGCGATACGCAGTTAGGTTCAAGGTATCTGACGCAGTTTGAGGAAGTATTCTTAAAGCAGATGCTTAACGCATTCTGTATTGATCCGGCAATTGGCCAGCCGCCAGATGCAATGAGCGTTGGCCAAATCGTCAGTAAGGTTGTATCAAACGTATACAAAGCAAAAGCGCATTCAAGTGCTAACTTGTTTAAGTATAACGACCCGGTGATTAATGAAGCTCTGAAAGAATCAGGTCTGGATAAAGAGCTCGGTGAAGACTGGTTTGAAAGAGCTACATGGTGGGAAGTCGTTGATAAGCTGTTTGCCAAAAAATATCTTCATGCTGCGACGGTTGCTCAGCGTTATGCTGTGCCAACTATTCACGATTTTATTGCTGAACTACAAACTGAATCATTTAAAAACCAATACGCTGACGTAAAAGTTAATGGGAGTGAGCCTGTAGTAGGCTTCGTTGCACGTTGTTTCCAGGCTGCAGCAGCTGAGTATGCCATTTTCTCTGGGATCACGGTTTATGATTTCAGCCCGGAGACTCGCATTGCGATCCTGGATATGCAAAACGTCCTCGGTGACAGAACGACACCTGCAGGTAAGCTCAAGTCCGGCATTATGTATCTTTTTGCGCGCCAGATGGCTGTGCGTAACTACTACCTGCCTCAGTCCGCAGAAACCTTCATTCCTGCTTTACCGGAGCAGTACAGGGCATATCACCAGGCGCGCATCAGGGAGCTTTCAGAAGAAGTTAAACATACCTTTTATGATGAGTGTCATAACTTTGCCGGCATCGACTTTATCCAAAATGCGCTGAATACCGCTGACCTTGAAGATCGTAAATTCAACGTCCGTACTGCGTTCTCGTCTCAGTATCTGAGCCATATGCCTTCGAGTGTGCTTAAAACCATGAACAGCCTGTTTATGATGCGCCTGACGGAAGGGGATGAAGAGTATCTGAAGCAATTAGAGATCAACATCCCGGCCGATATCCTGCGTCGTTTCAGACAGCTTCCGCAAGGGGTTTATCCGGACGGAAGTGGTACTGCATTCCTCGGTATTTTTAAAACAAAACGTGGTCTTATTTGCCACATTCTGAAAAACACATTAGGTCCAAAACTGCTTTGGGCTTTGAACTCATCTGCAAAAGACAGAGCGCTCAGAGATGTGCTTTATGAAGAGCTTGGAACGAAAAAAGAAAGGGAAGAATTAGCAAATAGATTCCCTATGGGAAGTGCATCAAGTATCATTGATGAAATGGTGGTCAATCAGGGTGGTGAGCGTGATTCTGAAGAAGAATCACAAACTATGGCGATGAAGCTCGCTAAAGAAATCATTTCTGATGTGAGAAGGGGATTCAGATGATAAAAATCGGAAAAGCAAAACGGTCAGTGATGGCCGTTTCAATTCTGGCCTTCAGCGTACAGTCAGCATTTGCCTATACGGTCAACGTTAACAGCAGCATTCCCATCTCAACGCAGGTTATGCCGGCGTTGAGCACAGCTAATGGCCTGTTAGGTAATATCCAGGCCACGCTGATTAACATTGGTACGGCAATCAGCCAGCAGGGCGATCGCCAGGCAGCATTAATGCAGCAGGTGGCTGAAACTAACCGACAGTTCGAAGTCGAGCAAAAACGTAATGACCGGCTGCTGCAGGCACAGGATAAGTACCGTGTTCCGGATGATATATGTGCGCAGTCTATTGGCGGTGGCGCCGCGGGGGTATCCTCTGCGGCCGCTGGCGGTCAGCGAACGCTGGGAAGCGCCAGTTCTGCGAAAGATGTTAAGGCTATTTTTGAAGTGCCGGCACGCGCAACCGACGTGGATGCATCTTCAACGGCCGAAGTTCACAGCCAGTACTGCGACAGTTCGGATTATGCTGCATTTGGCGGGACTTCATTCTGCCCAAGTGTATCTGACATGCCGCGGGCAGATACGTCGCTGAGCTCGTTGCTTTATGGCGCCGGCAAAGAAGGCAAGGCACCTGATCTGACGTTTACAGATGAGCAGACAGATGCGGCGCTGCGCTATATGAAAAATACCGCGTTGCGCAGTGCTGGTCGTCAGCTGAGTCGTGGGGAAGTTAAAGGCGCCAGCGGGCGAATTTACCTGGGCATGATTCAGCAATACCAGGCGCTCACCGACGCGGCCGCACAACCTCAGATGGAAATGATCGCCAACTCTAAACCGAACCCGGCCACTGATGCCGCGCTTGCAGATGCGCGCAAAGTGCCGGAAGTCGAATCCTATTTCCAGGCGACGGCCAGTAACAGGGCGAAACAGCTTAACCGTATGTCTGCCAGAGAGTTTGAGGAATTCGAAGTAGGTCGCCGTTACAGCAACCCTGCTTACCAGGCGACGTTGACCAACAAGAACACCGAAGATTTGATGCGTGAGCAAATCAATATCGCCAATCTGAACAACTGGTTAGTGTTGAAAACCAAACAGCAGCTGGAGAAACAAAATGTGCTGCTTGGCCAGATCCTGGCGAACGACGCATATCAAACATACAAACCGATGCTGGCAGCACAGCTGGAGAGTGTGAACGCGGGAGTATCCAGAAAATGACAGACGAAAATAAAACAGGGGAAGAAGTTACAAAATCCCCCGGCCGCATGAAAAAAGCGGTTTATCATATTACCGGAATTAGTGATATTCAGTTTATGTGGAAATCACTAAGGGAATCTATCAGCCTGCTCAATGAGCGGGCTTCTTTCGTTAAGAAGCAAATCAAAAATTTGGAAGCTCCGGACGAAAAATCAGCTTCGAATCAGTCGTTTGAGGATGTTGTTAAAAAGAGTTCTATCCCCTTAGAACAGCATCTAGCTAAAGCCGGTAAGTATAAAAAATATTGGTTATGTTGCTTCTTTATAGCTGTTTTTGTTGCCCTGTTTTTAATCGCTGGCTGTGTAAAATTGATTGTTAATACTGAATACAATGTAAGCCTTCTGAAGGTGACATTAACACTTGGTTTAATGTTTGCTGTTTGTATCTACTCGTTCGTAAAAGCAATGACTTATGAATTTTTAGGTTGGCAATTACGCAATGAGGCCCATTCTGAAGAAGAATTCGGTACATTGAGACATTTTATTAACGATAACGGTGTGCGCAATACATTTAATTTTGAACAAGCTGGCCAGATTCGGGGGGCGCATGAATAAGTCAAGAAACTCATTGGTCGCATTGTTGCCGCTATCGCTTTTCATTACCCCGGCATATTCTGCAGATCTGGGAATTGATAGTATTACAGAGGCTGCTAAACGGTCTGGTGATTTGTCACGTCAGATGCTGCATACCGTTTTTGGTGAAGTGGTAAATAATCCTTTCAGTCCGTCAGGTGATGGGTTGTTAAATAACGTATTTTTCACAGTGAATGAGGTTATCGCCATATTAGCGCTGATTTATATGGCGATAATCAGTATTAAAAAACTACATCAGGCAGGGCAACTTGGGAAGTTTATAGAGGGTGATGGGAATAATGCCTTCAATTTTGTTAAAACAACATTCGGCTGGCTCCTTTTGGTTCCAACTGTTGTTGGATGGTCCGTTGCACAACTGCTCTTCCTGTGGTGTGGGTCAATCATAGGTGTAGGTTCTGCCAATGTTATTGCAGATAAAACAGCGTCGGAACTAGCGAGTGGCAAAGCTGTTTATATAACGCCAGTTATGCCAGAAATGGCTTCTGTGGCTAAAGGAATGTTCGAAATGAACTTGTGCGCTCTTGGTGTCAATCAAGGGTTAGCTCAGATGGAGGCTTCAGGCCAACATTATGAAAGTAATAGCCAGATGAAGTTTAATACTGGTGATTCTAGTTACTCAATTTCAGTTGACAATGGTTCTGCTGTTTGTGGGACTGTTAAATTACCACAAAAACCTACAGGTTGGACTTCGGTATTCTCCAGTGGTTACGCTGATTCTGTTTATGCAGTTCAACAGCAGGCTACAGACTCGCTTTGGAGTAAGATGAAGAATACAGCAGAGCAATTTAACTCTGCTTATATGTCTAAAATGCGTTCCGGAGATGGGCAGCTGCCTGACGTTGAAACTGCAATTCAGACAGCAGCAAGAGATTACCAACAACAAGTACAGCAAGCTGCAGACAATGCTGCCGGAAGCAATGATATGCTCCAGAAAATGGAGTCGGATATAAAGGAAAAAGGCTGGCTATATCTTGGTATTTATTATCATACCCTGGCAACTGCTAACACTGAGCTGAAGGACGTTGCTAATCTGAAACCTATTGTATCAGGGATAAGTGGTGATGGTGATGTAGGTTCTACGGACTATTATAAAGGTCTGTTCCAGGCATATCATTCACAACTGAAAAACAGTACCTACACTCCCCCTTTAGGTACTGCTGATAATGCTTTAGCTCAGAACATTGACAATAAAGGCATCGAAGAAGCGGCAAAAAGTGGTGATGCAGATTCGTTGATTACCAAAATTTTCAACTTTAATGTTACTTCATGGCTTGCCACTAGAAACTACGGCACTGGCGATGGATACAGCGATGTAACGAATCCCTTGTTGAAAATGAAAGCCATTGGTGATTACACGATGTTTACTGCTGAGAGTGGTCTAGCTGCTTGGGGAGCTGTTAATGTCGCAATGAGTGTTGCAGATGGTAATAACGCTGCTGGAATGGGGGCGGGATTACTTAATTTCTTCACTTCAGGTAAGGATATTATTAAGGGTGTAATTAAAACTGCGGCTCCGATCGTATACATGATTTTAGTCGCTCTGTTCTGTATAGGGTTAACGCTTTCAATTTGGCTTCCATTTGTGCCATTTATCTATTGGTTTGTCGCAATGGCGGATTGGTTAGTTACTTTGCTGACTGGTATCGTTGCATCTTCATTGTGGGCCGCTACCCATATTAACATTGGCCAAACTAATGAGGACCGGTCAACGTATGGATATATTTTCCTGATAGATGTGATGATTCGACCACTGTTGATGGTAATGGGGTTCATTTTTGCATCATTGGCCATTGTGGCTCTTGGCACCGCGCTTAACTATATTTTCAAAACAGCAATGGAAAATGTACAGGCAGATTCAACAACTGGCCTTTGGTCAATGATAGGTATCCTTTTTGTCTATGCAAGGATGTGTACAGGTATGGTCGCTAGGGTATTTGCATTACCTGCAAGGATGCCTAACTACGTCATCAGCTGGATTGGTAACAAGCATAACGATTCAATTCTTGGTGATATGCAGAATCATGTTCACGACCTGTTTGCTGCATTTGGTCGTGGAGCTAAAAATACAGGTGGACGTCCTTCTGGGCCGAAGAACTTCAACCCAACCAATACGGTTGATAAAGACAAAGATGGTATAGCGGGGGCGTGATATGAAAGGATATTCGTATACTGTTGTCGATAACAACATGGCTAAATCAAAAGGTGTTGGCTACTATCTGTCACGCCTGTCTGTAGCCATAAGTATAGTTATTTTAACAATAAGTCTTCCGTTGACTGTATATTCTGGCTTTCTTACTTTAGGTGGAAGCCTGGCATTGGCGTGGTTTGTTGCTCTACTTGTTTTCGATGCCATGCTGATCACATATGTTGTACGCCAGGTAAAAAGTAAGGGAGTCAAAAAGGTCGTTGCAGGCATGAGAGTTTATGGATGCTTTAATCCATCGGCTAAAGAGGAACAATACATGCCGGCTCAGAAAACATATTTTGGTATAGATATGGACTCCGGTGTTGTTGGTATTGCTGCCCTTTATGCTGTACAGGCCTCTATTAAGCAAAAGAGAATTTTGTTTGAGGCCGAGACAATTGAGTCTTGGGAGTATACTGATAGTAAACTTGTCGTAAATATTCGGAACCGACATGTGCCTACTGTTGAAATAATCTTGCTCAATGCCGGCCTAGCATATCGCCAGCTGGAAATGTTAACCAGGATGCATGAGCAACATAAAAAATACAGGGGTGAAAAATATCTCCAGTGGCGAAAGACTATGCTTGATGAAGGTTGGATGCTACCACGAACGTATTGATGTTTACTTCCAAACCGCCTGAAAAGGCGGTTTTTTCATGTATACTCAGGTGGTTATAGTCGTATGCTGTGGGAGGAAGAGTGAACAGAGTTACTGAGCGCCAGGAACAGAAGAGTAACCCGGAGTTCCAGAGAGAGTACCGGAACCGTATCCGGGAAACACACGACCAGTTAAACCTTTATCTCCCCAAAGATGCAAAAAGAATGTTGATAGAGATCACAAAAGTTAAAAAACTCACTCAGGCTGAAGTCATTGAATTTCTTGTCAAAAGCTATTACGACGGATTGAAATTTGACGATTCTGAAGAGTGATCTTACTATGTAAAAGCGGGTTCGCAGGTATTGCCCCGCTTAGAAACGCATGATATGTTAAGCGGCGTTTACATAACCTTACGGGGTTATTACTGAATTTAGCACGGGAAGAGCGGCCCGGAGATGTACCGCTTAGGAGTGGCAGGAGCCACAAAAAGTAAAACCCCCTGATCCCTGTTGGAAACTTTGGCCGGTCTCTCAGGAATCAGGGGGTGCAAACTGCCCACTGGCAGAAAGGATTATAGCAAATGCGTAACCTATTGCAATACAGCCCGGCCAATATGTGCAGGGGCTGGTGAATCAAAAGAATCCATACCTACAGCTTTCTGACATTGAGTCAGTAGAAGGTCTTTCGCCGGAGTTCATCTCCTGGCTTGAAAGCCAGTCCCCTAAAGAATCGCCCCTGCAGCTGCTTCTCGATGAAGGCACCAAGCCCGTGCGCAAAACCCGCCGTCGTCGCGGTACGCACTCAACGGCGTGTCTCTGCCCGGAGCCCAGCTGGTACCGACCGGACAATTTCAAAAAGCTCCCTGGCCAGCTTGGCCATGCCTACAACCGCCTTGTTCGCCGCGATCGCAAAACGGGCGCGTTAAGTCTGCGTATGCGGATCAGCCGCCACCCGTACTTCGTGCAGCTGCGCGAGCAGGCTGGCCGGAAGCGCGACTTCCGCCCGGAGCGGGAGAAATTACTCGATGCGATTGTGCCGCTCCTGGTCAGCACCGTTGACCGGGCTACCCATATCGACACTATCAACCTCAGTAAAATGGCGTGGCAGCTCAGCGAAAAGGACAGCGAAGGGAACGTGATCCGGAAAGTGACGGTACCGCGGGTTTGCCGGCTGCTGCAGCACATGATGGAATTCGGGTTACTGGCGCTGCCTGAAGGCGTCACATGGGACCCGTTTAACCGCAAGTGGTTCCCCAAGCATGTCGTGCTGACGGAACGCCTCTGGAAGATGATCGGTGTTGATCTCGATAAGCTGTATGCGGAGCAGGCCGAACAGGTGGCCGCTGAAGCTGCAGGCTGGATAACCCGTGATGAACATGGCCAGGCGGAAGAAATCTCTGTTAAAGCCGCGCGCCGGCGCTGGTATGAAAAAATGATGCACGCCACGCTGGTTCGCCGGCGTGAAGCCGCCCTGAAGGGTAAGCGCGAGAAGAAGCTGAAAGCGCTGGCAGAACAGCCCTATGACGACCGGGCTTACGCCATGTCCGTTCATCTGATACGGACGCTGCCGAAAGACGAACTGCACGCGCTGTCGCCTGAGCAGTTTACCCAGCGAGTACGCAGCCACCTGTATCAGCTCGATCTGGGGCTGGAGAGGGAATCCGGTCCCCCTGATTATCACTGATTTTCTCCCCCTGTAATTCTCTTACCGCCGCCTGGCGGTTTTCGTGCTCGCCAGCCGGCGCGACCTGCTCAAATTTCCTCCAGTTTTAACGTGTGGCCATCGTGATTTTTTGACGTTCTGGCGCCGCCGGTGGATAACCGGCAGCGAGATCACCACTATCCACAGTTATCCGCAAAGGAGGAAATAAAGTCACCTGCAATCGTGGTCAAAGCAAGCTGCAATACACTCTTAACTTCTTTAAAAAGATGTTTATTCAATAAAGAGATCACTGTTATTCAGGCTCAATTTTCTGTGGATTATGGGAATATGCCTGGCCTTTCAGCGCCGCTACGCGGCACGACGGCCAGAATGGTCGCTATGCTCCCAGGTTAGCACCCGGCAAATGCCGGGCAGGGTGGCCAGCAGAAACCACCACTGTAGATTTTTCTTTGCCCCACCGTGCTTTTCCCCGCCGAGCCAACGGCTCGGCAGAAAAAAGCATGATGGATGATGTAACTAAGAACACCCCCGTAAGACGGAAGGGCTGCGACCCGCACCCCTGACGTCAACGCTACTACCCACGCGCCCGGTGCGCCGCTAACGTCACACCGCCCGCTCGCAGTAGCCAGGGGGTAATGTGGCCACAGCGTCACCTGCAGGGCAGTCAGGCAGGAAAATCATCTGCTATGGCGTGCAATGCCTTTCAGGCAATCAACGCCAGTGTCTGCTGTCAGTTTTAAAATTAACAGGGAAAAGAGGATCGATTTAGCCGCGGTTATCCACGTCAGCCGCTCGCAGGCGCGTTAAAAAGGGTGAAGGCAGGGGAATGTTGCTCTTTTTGCAGTGAAGGCCACAGAGAGCGTTTCAGGCGCTTATTTGAGGAAATGCGATTTCTGCCAGGGTGGAGGCACAAAAAAACCCGACTGGTGAGATCGGGTTTTCATGTTTTGCCCCGGATGGAGGCGGGAACACCTAAACAATTGACGGTTAAATATTACGCCATGAGTGCAGTAAATGCAAACCACCGGGAATAGGGTATACTGCGCGGGTCAATCTGTTGACGTTCTTCTCCAGCCCCCGCTTACGCGGCGTGAACGGTTTAAAGCCCTGGTTGAAAAACAGGTGGTGCTGTTTCAATGCCCTGGCTGGAGTGGGAACATCTAAACAATTGACGTGAGGTAGCCGCTGTGACAGGCAATGTAAGGGCGATCAGCGGTGTTCCTGCTCTGTATGGAGCAAACGGATGATTAACTTGTTAATCGTCGTTCTGCGGGCAGTTGTTGCAGTGTCTAACGCTGTGATAGCGGTCCTGGAGCTGATCCGGCAGTATTTTGACTGACCGGAAACGTAACTAAAGGCGGGGGGACCACTCCCCGCCTTTTAACAGGGTTACATCTCGATCATCGGGAACAGATCGTCTTCCTGGTGGTAAAGCACGTCGTCCGTTTCCGTTCCATCAAGCCATTCAGCGAACAGTTCAAACAGGCACACCGACATTTCCTCCGGTGAAATTGCGCCACACTGCAGCTCGTAGAAGACCTCAATTTTTTCCAGCAGGCTGTTGGCCGCTTTGTCGTAGCCGAACAGCTTGATCGGCGGGAATCGCATTGCATCCGGGTTGGTTTCCGCCAGTTCATCATCCTTGCGTTCCGGATAAATGCTGTACAGCGTTGCCGGCGATGGCGGCAATACCTCGATAAAGCGGTTTATCCGCATCGGCAGTTCGCTGGAAAACTTCTCATTGTCCGGAATGTAAAACGCGGCGCTGCGTACCAGGGCATCCTGGAAAGAAATTACCCCCTGACCTTCGGTCTGCTTACGTAGCTCACGAATGTTCACGCGGTCCTTTTCACGGATTTGGTACAGATCCCCTTCCCGGACCGTTTTGGAAAACGTGCCGTGTTCGGCTTCCTGCCCGGAGAGCTCAGAATAATAATCCTGGCCGACGGTTTCGCGCAGTATTTCAAAGGTTTTCCGGTCTTCAATCGACTCAAAATATTTCACGCGGGTGTTGGCGATCAGCGAATCCACCTCGCCGTTCGCGCCGCGGGCGAGCGACGGGTGATCCTGGGAGGAAAATACGCCCATTTTTTCCAGTGAACGCATCTGCGCACTCAGCGTATCCATACCGCTGGTGAAATACTGGCCCAGCTCGTCATAAATCAGCCCGTATGGCGCCTGATTATTCAGCGCGTGAGTGAGCAGGACTTCCTCTTTTTTCCCTTCCAGCTGGTAGCCCAGGTCCTTACTGATGGTCATTCGCTGCAGCGTCACATATAAACGGCCAAGCGTGGCCGCTTCACCGCGTGACAGCTCCAGCGACGGGATCATGACGATGAGAATGCGGTCATTGTGGAAAATATCGTCCATCCGGATATCGCCGCTGTCTTCCGGAAAAACATGGCCATAAGTTTCATTGAACAGGGAGAGCGTCTTCAGGAACTGACGGCTCATGTAGTTATGCTGTTCGAAGGCGCGGGCTTCCCACGTTTCCGGGTATTCCGCGTTGGCCAGCAGGAAGCCTGGTGTATTTTCCAGATAACTTTCCAGCGCGGCGTAACCCTCGCTGTGCCAGCCGTTTTTCTTTGCCTCCACGTACAGCGCGGCCATTGCCGGCAGCGACATGTTTTTCTGAATAGTGCGCTGTGACAAAAGCAGTTCGCCGCGGGCGCGCTTATAACACAGGGCATTGATCAGCGCCGACATCATGGCTTTTGCCGTATCCTGCCACTGTGCCGAATCCCCGCCCACCTGGGGGAGCATGGATTCCATCAACTGGATGATGAAGGTCGGCGGGGCAACGCTGAAGAGGTTGACTGAGTTGGATTGCGCGGGGATGCTTTCCTGCTTCACCAGGTTCACGAACCTGTCAATACTGCCGGTCAGCAGGTTGAGAACGTAATAATCATCCTCACGGCCGAAACGGCGCGCCAGCGACCAGGTGGCGAAGGCCAGCTTGTTATCTGCTTTACCGTCTGAGAGGCAGTAGCCACGGCACCACAGCAGGAAGTTAACGATAAACCCATAGAAGGTTTCGGTTTTACCCGACCCGGTGGTACCAAAAAATACCATGTGGCGCAGCAGGTCCGTCATGTTCAGCCACAGCTCGCGGCCGAACAGGCGTCCCCGCTCATACCCGACATATAAAATTCCCTTCGCTTTCTTTCGCTCCCGGACCTTATGCGGGATGCGAATGGGCCCCAGACGGTATTCCGCCTGGGTTTCCGTGGTCAGGGTGTCGTCGAACATTTCGCAGTCTTTCGGCATTCGCAGCGGTGGCCGGAATTTACGATCCGTGAATGCCACCATCAGCGGCGGAAGGATGAGGATGCTCAGCAGCATGGTAAAGGGGAGAAACAGACCCAGCACGGTCAGTATGGCCAGCAGGCCAAACTGTACGTTCGGAGTGAGGAACCACTCCATGAACGAACCATCCGGGCGGAGGACTTTTTTACTGTCTACAGATTCCTGTTGCATAGCGGCTCCGGGTTATTCTCCTATTGCCTGCTGCAGGCGGGCATCGTCTTTGACGACGGAAACCGGGATCACAT
Organism: Klebsiella sp. KE9456; assembly: GCF_043832615.1. NCBI lineage: Bacteria > Pseudomonadati > Pseudomonadota > Gammaproteobacteria > Enterobacterales > Enterobacteriaceae > Klebsiella > Klebsiella sp. KE9456. The sequence continues at coordinate 3,732 of NZ_JBDYQK010000032.1, read as the reverse complement.
CACCCGAATCGGCAACGATGGACGGGGTACCGATAAACCCGAATTTCGCAAATGCCATATTGTTCGCGTCAACCAGGCGGGCGCCGGTGGTATCCGGGGCTGTTTTCGGATCGTCAATTTTCGGGTTCATGGTGGTGTATCCCATGTTAATCGTGTCTTCCCAGCTTTTCAGTCGGGTATCTTTCCCGGTATCGAGTACAGGAGCGGCGCGGACCATCGAGCGCAGGTCGCCATAAACGGACACGGGGAAAATCTCGACGTTATAGCGTTTGCTCAGTTCCTGCAGTCGGGGTTCCAGCGCGCGGCAGTGCGGGCACATCGGATCGGAAAACACATACAGGGTGTGTTTATGCCCGGTTGAAAGCGAGATTGTAAAGCGTCCGCTGGTGACGGCATCTTTCAGTGACAGCAAGTCGTTATCAGCCAGTTTTTTAGGGGCTTCAGGTGCTGCCTGAACCTGCAGCTGCTCCGGCGCAGTGGCAGGCTGCTGCAGACCCGGCGCGGGAGCATACGAGTTTGCCTGCAGTGGCTGTGCCGGCTGATGCATATTCATCAACGCGCCGTTGATGGAGACGATAAAGCCCAGCGCGGCGACTGGCCAGAAGATAAAGTTAGACAGCCGGCGCACGGCATTGAGTCCGCGCTGCTGTTTCAGCTTTTTACGGATATTGTTCAGCGCCTCGATGGCCTGATATTCGTTTTCAAAGCGGAACAGCTGCACCGCTTCACCAGAAAACGTATTGTGCGTCAGGATGTGGCCGCTGCCGGCATCATGGCCAAGTCCAAAATGACAGGCTGACAGGGGGAAGGAGTGCAGGGCTTGTTCCTGGTAGTTTCCGTCAGCGGAAAGATAAAGTGTGTTGCGATCGGTTTTTACGGTGAGTTTCATACTTCCTCGCTTAGAGTTCCAGGTGATCGGGTCGGGTTGCCGGCTGAGGTTTAGCCGGCGTCGGTTCATCGTCTGTCAGTCGCAGACTGTTGTTCGGGGTGTCGTGCGGAGCTGCAGGCGGCGTAGCCGGCTCGTCTTCCGCTTCAGCGTCAGATTCAAATGCAAATGGCGGTATAACGTCTTCCTGCCAGTGAGCGACCGGAATGGCGGGATCGCGGCGGTCAATATGGCGGTAATGGAGCAGATCCAGCTCAAGGCCCAGCACGGCCGCCCGCACGGTCGGCGGGAATTTCGCCGCCTTTTCTTCATCGAGCGTCAGCCGGTAACTTTCGCACTGACTCCAGGCAATAACACCACCTCCCTCAATGAAGAACTTCCCGCGGCCGGCGCTTGAAAGTGCATACCATAACGTGCGGTCCACACCTTTAAGCCACCGGAAATTAGCGGATGGCAGCTGCAGGTCATCATCGAACAGCGCGTAGAGTAGCGAACGGGAGCTGCGGCGCCCCTTTGCAAATTCTCGGAACGCTTCACACTGGCTGGCGACGGTCCAGAACCCGGCGGCCAGCGAATAATCAGGGAAACCGTCTTTAGTCCGCAGGCAGGAACGGTTGAGATCGTCGAGAATGGATTTAGCCGTTGGCCGGTCGCCCATAAACCGCAGATGTACAAACGAGGCTGCGAGCGCTTTTTCCCAGGGCGCCAGGGAAAGGGCCGCCCCTTCGGGGGCCAGGTTTACCTGTGACAGGAAGACTTTATGTGCGGCTTTTTTACGGAGGCGGCGCTTAGCGGTATCAATCAGGTTATGTTCCTGGGCAAACTCAACGGGTGACTGCGCGCTGCGTGCTTCTTCCGGATCTTCATTCAGCAGCAGCTGATCGAGGTGGCCAAACCGGGCGAGGATATGAGCTATCCCCGGATAGTTTTTTACCATCACCCAGGGAAGGTTCCGGATGGTCAGTTTACGGGTCAGACGGTAGTAAGGATTGCGCGAGATAACCCAGACGAACAACCCGATGATTAAAATGAACAGGGGAAAGAGCACGCTGGCCGTGTCGTTCATCACGCTGATAAAGTCCCACAGCGAAACCTGGTGGTTATACCGCGCCGCCGACAGCAGCATGTCCCGGCGCTCGGCCGCATTACCCGGCGTAATGGCGTCCGGCAGTACACCGTAGATCCAGTAAAGCAGGCGACAGACTCCGTAAATCACATAATCACGAAAGCCAAACCACATCACTGTGATCATGATGAGAAGGGCCCCGATAATCATCAGGCCATCATCCCCTCCCCCTTTCCGTTGTGGCTGGTTTTGCATCAGAACCTCAGAGAATTTTGGTAAACCTTCCCGATATACCAGGCCTTACGCGCCGGCGTGTTGGAGTGATAGCGGCCGACACCCTGCCAGAAATCCCCCCCTTCGAGAATGATGTTGTATTTGAGGATGTAGGCACTGGCCATTGCAGAGGCGCAGAAGTCATGCTGCAGCTGCTCCGCTTTCACGCCAAAATCGGACGCCAGCTTATTCGCCCAGATGGTGTTTATCTGGAATGCGCCGTAATCGTAAGTGCCGTTTTTGTTTTTATTTTTCATTCCCGGTTTTCCGCCTTCAGTCAGCCACAAGGCGAGGAATCCACGGAGAGGAATGTGATAAATCTGTGCTGCTTCAACCATGCAAGTTGGCAGCGGGATTGAGGGCGGGGCATCAACCATAACAATCTCCTAATGATTTCTATTTCGAGTAAAAAATATACCATCAAAAGGAGATTTTTTTAAATCATTTTGGTGCGGATAATTGAGAGGCTGTCAAAGGGATTTTATTTGCCTTCGACAGAGACAATATTGCCCTCGTTCACATTTTCCCATGTCGGGATTTCGCCACTCAGCGTGCAGCGGAGTGTTTCTTTTCCGACGGTAAGTGGTGCGCCACTGCTGTAGTAATGACTTTCATACAGGCAAGAGGTTTTCTTTTGTTCCGGGGTCAGTGTAATACCGGCATCCTGATCCTTTGCCAGCAGTTGTACAAGATGTTGGTTTGTCTGTACCTGCTCACCCAGAATGCTGCTCAGTAAAGAATCGGTTTTCGGCGCGGATACGCTCTGAGCAAAGGCACTGCAACTGATTACGGATGCAGCCAGAATAAGAGCAATCTTCGTGTTGAATTTCATTTCACTTTCTCCATTAAAAAAATCGGCAATCATTTTCTGTATCATTTAAATTAGGTCTGAAAACCGGCCTGAGTGTCAAGCCGATTCTGTTTAAAAATTAACAGGGGATAAAATGATTCAGTCACGTAATAAATATCTGCAGTTTATGCTGGTTCTGCTGGCAGCCTGGGCCATAGCCTGGGGGGCCATGTTTGTCATGGGGCAGGCTGTTCTGCTCTATGGGCTGGGGAAAAATACGCTGTTCTTCAGTCATGGTGCTGTACTGGTGTACCTCCTGTGTGTTTTCCTGGTATACCGCCGCTGGGTTGCTCCGCTACCGGTCGTTGGCCAGCTGAGCAACGTTGGCGCACTGTGGCTGGTTGGCGCGATGGCCGTGGTGTATGTCGGTGAATTTCTGCTGGGTAAAGTGCTGGACCTGCCCGCTGAGCCATTTATGACGAAACTTTTTGCCGATAAGTCCATACCCGATGTGATCCTGACGTTGCTGGCCGTCTTTATCCTTGCCCCGCTGAATGAGGAAATCCTGTTCCGTGGTGTCATGCTGAACGCTGAAGGATCCCCTCATAAATCAGCCATAGCATAGCCATATTTGAGCAACTGATTGGCGAATAATACCCAGGCCGCCAGCAATTCTTTCTCCGTGATTTGATAATCAGGCCGCCTGAGTACCTCCAA
>NZ_JBDYQK010000031.1:0-41051 GCF_043832615.1 Klebsiella sp. KE9456 | reverse complement strand
ACGCCAATAGAAACGTTACTTGATGGAAAACGCATCTGGGCTGAGAAAAATTTAAGCCAGATGTAATCTGACAGATACCTGTATAAATAACCGGTAACTGTCAGATCAGGTCTGAGCTAATACAACTAATTTCACGTCAGGGAGACATCGCGCTCCCTTTTTTATCTGACGATTATTATCCGTTTTGCAAAAATCTTTTGCCATTTCGTTTACTTCTGCTTTTCTGTGATTGATGTCATGCTTTTAGCTTCTGACGCAATGCCGTTGTAGAAGGCGGCCTGATGGAGTGTTTTGCATGAAAATTAATTTCCCCTTGCTTGCTCTGGCGATCGGGGCTTTCGGTATCGGTACGACCGAGTTCTCCCCAATGGGCATGTTACCGGTTATTGCCAAAGGCGTGGATGTTTCAATTCCGGTGGCGGGAATGTTGATTAGCGCCTATGCCATCGGCGTCATGATCGGTGCGCCGCTGATGACGTTATTGCTCTCTCATCGGGCGCGCAGAAATGCGCTGGTTTTTCTGATGGCTATTTTTACTTTAGGCAATGTGCTCTCGGCAATTGCGCCGGATTACACCATGCTGCTGCTGTCGCGTATTATCACCAGTCTTAATCATGGCGCGTTCTTTGGCTTAGGTTCGGTGGTGGCGGCGAGCGTGGTGCCAAAACATAAACAGGCCAGCGCTGTGGCGACAATGTTTATGGGGCTGACGATTGCCAATATCGGCGGTGTTCCCGCAGCAACCTGGCTGGGTGAGACCATCGGCTGGCGTATGTCGTTTCTGGCTATGGCGGGTCTGGGTATCGTGGCGATGACAGGCCTGTGGTTTTCCCTGGCGAAAGGCAGTAGTGGGGAGCGTCCGAACGTGAAGCAGGAACTGTCGGTGCTGATGCGCCCGCAGGTACTATCGGCCTTGCTCACGACCGTACTGGGGGCTGGCGCGATGTTCACGCTCTATACCTATATTTCGCCCGTGCTGCGGACGATCAACAATGCGTCTCCGCTGTTTATTACAGCCATGCTGGTGCTGATTGGCGTGGGCTTCTCATTGGGTAACTACCTTGGCGGGAAATTTGCGGACCGTTCTGTCACCGGAACGTTAAAAGGCTTTTTGTTGTTGCTGATGGCGATTATGCTGGCCATTCCGCTGCTGGCCAAATCGCAGACTGGCGCGGCTATCAGTATGGTTGTCTGGGGCATGGCGACCTTTGCGGTGGTGCCGCCTTTACAGATGCGCGTAATGCGGCTGGCTCACGAGGCGCCAGGGCTCTCCTCATCAGTGAATATCGGTGCCTTCAATCTTGGGAATGCGCTGGGCGCGGCTGTCGGCGGCGCGGTGATTTCCGCTGGGCTGGGGTACGCGTTTGTCCCGGTGATGGGCGCGATTATTGCTGGCCTCGCGTTCTTGCTGGTGCTGTTCAGCGGCGGGACGCAACAGGAAGAAGCCTTCGCCAACCACTAATATTGCATGAACTGAAAAAATAACCGCAGAAAGGGCAATCTTTCTGCGGTTTGCTTTTAGGCGGCCAGATTAGCGGCAACAAACTTCCAGTTTACCAGCGCCCAGAAGTGCTCCAGATAGTTCGGGCGAGCGTTACGGTAGTCGATATAGTAAGCATGTTCCCAGACATCCACGGTCAGCAGCGGCGTGGCATCGCCAGTCAGCGGCGTGCCCGCGTTGCTGGTGGAGACAATAGCGAGGCTGCCGTCGGCGTTTTTCACCAGCCAGGTCCAGCCTGCGCCGAAGTTTTTAGCGGCTGCGTCGGTGAATTTGGCTTTGAAATCCGCAAAACTGCCGAAGGATTTAGCGATAGCTGCCGCCAGTGCGCCTTCCGGTTCGCCGCCCGCATTGGGTGCCAGGCAGTTCCAGTAGAAGGTGTGGTTCCAGACCTGGGCTGCGTTATTAAAGACGCCGCCGTCGGAAGAACGCACGATCTCTTCTAAGGTTTTGCCTTCAAACGCAGTCCCCTTGATCAGGTTGTTGAGGTTGGTGACATAGGCCTGGTGGTGTTTGCCATAATGGTATTCCAGGGTTTCTGCGGAAATGTGCGGCGCCAGGGCGTCTTTTGCATATGGTAATGCAGGTAATTCAAACGACATTGCTACTCTCCTTTTTATCGTTATACCCGTCATACTTCGGCTGCATCCCGTGCAGTTTGTCCGCTCCAGGCGTGCCCTATGAAGGACCGCGCGGGCGTTGTACAAAACGGCTCCCCGCTTCGTTATGCAACGCAAATTATTCAGGGCATTGGACGCGTAATAACCATGTATTTCGCAAGGTGATAGTAGCAAATTAAAAGATGTGACAAAAGAGAACGTTACCCCGTCGTCGTCACGACGGGGCAGAATCAGCGAATCGTTTTTGGCGTCATAACGCGTCGGGCGCCAACATAGTGACGTAACCAGTAATCTTCACTTAATGAGGTTATCTGAATATCGCGACCGGTGCGCGGGGACTGAATGAACTTGCCGTTGCCCACATAGACGCCGACGTGATCGGCGGTACCGCGCCCACGGGTACGAAAGAAGACTAAATCTCCGCTTTGCAGCTCGTCGCGATCGACCGGACGGGCATCGCGCAGGTGATACATCTCATTGGCAGTGCGCGGAATGTGGATTTTTACCAGATCTTTATAGGCGTAATACACCAGACCGCTGCAGTCAAACCCGGTGCGCGGCGAGGTACCGCCCCAGCGATAGGGCTTGCCAATCTGATTCATCAGTTTTGACATGGCGGTGTTCTGTGCTTTTTGTACCCGAATTTTGTGCGCTTCGGAAAGGGTGATCTTCCGTTCGTCGGCGATGGGGCGGCAGCGGGTTTTATACCCCTTACGCACGATGCACTTTTTCTGGACGCTGGCCCGGACAACCCTGTTTTCAGCCACCGGTTTTGCCGGGCCTGCGCACAATTTTTTATAGCCTTTGCGGAGCACACATTTTTTCGTGGCGCTGGCGACCTGACGATGAAGCGCGGTTTGGGTTGATGGCGTACCGGAAGTGGGGTGTGTTATCCGTCTGGTGGTCGAGGTTTTCTTGCTGGAGGTTCTGGCGCTGCTCTTGCTTCTGGAACTTACGGCTTTTTTCTTACGCTCCGGGGTAGTGCCTTTGGCCTGATGTGATTTTAGTGAAGCAGAAGTGTGCGTATGCCCGGAAGCATGCGCCAGGGGGGTAAGAGAAAACGATGTGAAAAGTAATGCACAGAGCGAAATCGCGGTTTTATTAAGACGCGCCACTGAGCAATCCTCTGGTTAAATTACAGACACATACAGATGCCTGACGATGAAAGACAAAACGCATCGATTCTAAAACATAAAATCCCGGAAAGTTAATACTCTTTTGTATCTAAAGTCTCGTTTGGTTAACATTTGCAAAAAAATACGTCCGGCAGCCGTTTCGCCGGGTGAAAAGTACGCAATGCGTTGCCGCCGATGGCAATAAAATAATATTTTTAAGGCAACTTTTGTCGACAGAAGATAAGATATGACAAGTGAAAAAAATGTTATTATCGGTCCTGCGTTCAGAGCGCTACAATGACAGATTACTGCCGTAGAGAAGTTTAAGGAAGCACGACAATGAGTACGACTGTAGAAAAAATCCAGCGTCAAATCGCTGAAAACCCAATCCTGCTGTACATGAAAGGGTCGCCGAAACTACCGAGCTGTGGTTTTTCCGCCCAGGCTGTACAAGCGCTCTCTGCCTGTGGCGAACGTTTTGCCTATGTTGATATCCTGCAGAACCCGGATATTCGCGCAGAGCTGCCGAAATATGCTAACTGGCCGACCTTCCCGCAGTTGTGGGTTGATGGAGAGCTGGTCGGCGGTTGTGACATCGTGATTGAAATGTATCAGCGCGGCGAACTGCAGCAGTTGATCAAAGAAACGGCCGCGAAGTACAAGACCGACGAGCCGAAAGCAGAGTAATTCGGCTGCCAATAATAAAAAAGCGACTGCTGATGTAGTCGCTTTTTTATCGCTTATTCTTCAGTTTTGGCCAGTGGCCAGCCGCCAAGACGCTTCCAGCGGTTAACGATTTCGCAAAATAACTGCGCGGTTTGCTCAGTATCATACAGCGCCGAGTGCGCCTGGGCGCTATCAAAAGTCATTCCCGCGGCAATGCAGGCCTTTGACAAGACCGTCTGACCGAGCGCCAGCCCGCTTAGCGCGGCGGTATCGAAGGTGACAAACGGGTGGAATGGGTTACGTTTCAGGGCCGCGCGTTCTGCCGCCGCCATCGTAAAACTGTGATCGAACGTGGCATTATGCGCCACCATGATGGCGCGACTGCACTCGCTCTCTTTCATCCCCTTACGTACCATCTTGAAAATGGCGTGCAGCGCATCATATTCGCTCACCGCACCGCGTTCTGGGTCGTTTGGATTTATCCCATTAAACGCCAGGGCTTCGGGCTGCAGATTCGCGCCCGCGAAAGGTTCAACATGAAAATGCAACGTTTCGTCCGGCTTCAGCCAGCCTTGCTCATCCATCTTCAACGTAATAGCGGCGATCTCCAGCAGGGCGTCGGTTTTGGCATTAAATCCGGCGGTTTCAACATCAATTACCACGGGATAAAAACCGCGAAAGCGGTCGCACAGACCATTAAGTTGAGCGTTCTCGGACATCAGATTCTCTTAGCGGAAAAAAAGTAGCGCGCATTATGGCAAATTTTGTCGCGCCTTGCAGCAGGAAGGGGAGAAAACAGCGGGCACCCTGGGTGCCCGAAGCAGATCAGTTGCCGAGGCCTTTGCCGGCATCTTTCTCTTCAATCAGCTCGATTTTGTAACCGTCCGGATCTTCGACGAAAGCGATGACCGTGGTGCCACCTTTAACCGGGCCCGCCTCACGCGTCACATTACCGCCATTCTGACGAATACGCTCGCAGGCTTCCGCTGCGTTTTCGACGCTCAGCGCGATATGACCATAGGCGCTACCGAGGTCGTACTTATCAACACCCCAGTTATAGGTCAGCTCAATAACAGCGGTATCGCTTTCTTCGCCGTAACCCACGAATGCCAGCGAGTATTTATACTCCGTGTTTTCACTGGTGCGCAGCAGTTTCATGCCCAGTACATTGGTGTAAAAATCAATTGAACGTTGTAGATCGCCAACGCGCAGCATGGTGTGAAGTAGGCGCATAATGTCCCCTATGCAATGAGTTTTGATACATCAGAACGTTGAGTATAGCGGCGATAGCCCGCCGCTATCAATTAAGCGATTACAGCGTCGGGTAATCGGTATAGCCTTCCGCGCCGCCGCCGTAGAAGCTTTCCGGGCGTTGCGGATTCAGTGCGGCCTTGTTCTGCAGGCGAGCGACCAGATCCGGGTTGGCAATATAGTCGCGACCAAAGGCTACCGCATCAATCAACCCTTTACCGATAAGGTTATTGGCCTTCTCAAGCGTATACGCGCCCGCGCCAATAATCACGCCAGGGAAACGGTCGCGCACTTTCTGGCGGAATTCATTGCTGTACGGTTGACCGCCAGCCCAGTCCGGTTCAGACATGTGCAAATAAGCAATGTTGCGTTTAGCCAGCTCTTCAATCAGATACAGCGCGTCGGCTTCTTCATTCGGGCCGTTATCGACATTCTGGAAGCTGCCGACTGGCGAGACGCGAATACCGATACGATCGGCGTTCCACTCTTTGCAGGCCGCATCAACCACGTCCAGCACCAGGCGAGCGCGATTTTCAACGCTGCCGCCATACTGGTCGGTACGATGGTTAGAAGAAGGGGACAAAAACTGGTGCAGCAGGTAGCCGTGGGCGGAGTGCAGTTCGACAAGATCGAAACCGGCATCGCGGGCGTTTCTCACCGCCTGGCGAAAATCATCGACAATCCCCGGGATCTCTTCGGTTTCGAGCGCGCGCGGCATTGAGGTATCAACGCGAACAGCGTGACCGTTTTCATCGCGCAGTGAGGTCCGGGTACCGGCGCTAATGGCGGATGGCGCAACCGGGGCTGCGCCGCCAGGTTGCAGACTGTTATGTGAAATGCGTCCGGTATGCCACAGTTGAACGGCCATATGCCCGTTTTCGGCGTGCACGCCAGCGGTAATTTTTTTCCAGGCGGCAATTTGTTCCGGGCTATGCAGACCTGGCGCCCCCGCGTAGCCTTTGGCCTGCGCTGAAATCTGGGTGGCTTCGGAAATAATCAGGCCGGAACTGGCGCGCTGGCGATAGTACTCGCCCATCAGCGGGGTTGGAATATCGCCGGGTTCAATGCTCCGCAGACGTGTCAGCGGAGCCATAAATACGCGATTGGCTACGGTTACCGCACCCACTTGCAACGGGGTAAACAACGTTGATTCTGACATAATAACTCCTGAGTAGACCGGTCGTCTTGAAATTGATTAAATAAAAACGCCTGTTACATGCCTGGCGACGAAATAATATTTTTGACGTGGGCAAGCGCGCTTTCCAGCGGCGTTGCGCAGCGCGTAATCTTGGCCTGCAGGTTGGCTCCCAACCACAGGGAGTAAAGCACCCGAGAGAGCATCAATGCATCACCATTAAACGCCAGGCTCCCTTCCTGGCGGCCTTTCTCCAGCGCGTCGCTCAGCAGGGCGATAATCTGGCTGGCGCCTTTATCCATCGCGGTGCGCATATCCTCCGATAAATCACACACCTCAGCCGACAGTTTTACCGTCAGACACCCACTGATTACCCCCGTCAGGCAAAATTCCGTCAGCGTCTGCTGATAGTAGGCCAGCAGGCGGTCGCGATAGTTACCTTCGCCGTGGTTAAAAAGTGCCACCAGGCGCTGAAGATACCCGGCGTAATGGTGGTCTAGCAGCGCGACGCCAAAGGCCTCTTTGGAGCGAAAATAGTGGTAGAAAGAGCCTTTCGGCACTTCCGCTGTTTTCAGTAGTTCGCTCAGACCCATACCCGTAAAACCACGGTGCATGCAGAGTTGCTCGCCCGTGGCCAGGATATGTTCTCGGGTATTACATTCGCTGTATCTATTCATAGCGCCCACTGTAATAGACCGATTGGTCTATTACAAGTGATAAATAAAATGTCGTCTGACGCGAGTGATGATAAACAAAATTTGCGAACGACGGCTGAAACGTCTTCAATAAAATAAGTACGCGCTGACAGGAGAGGTATGGTGCCTGAACAACTGGAATTCTTCCCGATACAAAGCCCGTGCCGGGGGATTTGTCAGTCTGATGAACGCGGCTACTGTCGGGGGTGTCTGCGTAGTCGGGATGAGCGTTTTAACTGGCTGAAGATGAGCGATGCGCAGAAGCAGGAGGTTCTGCGTTTATGCCGCCAGCGGCTGCTGCGCAAACTGCGTGCAGCGAAACAGGATAGTGCGGAAGAACCTCAGCAACCCTCACTGTTTTAAGCATAAAATTGCGTATACTCAGGAGACTTTTTTGTTGAGGAAGCGGTTATGGTTCAGCGTATTGCTATGGCCCCGCAGGGGCCGGAATTCTCTCGTTTTGTGATGGGCTACTGGCGTTTGATGGACTGGAATATGTCCATCGAAGCGCTGGTGAGCTTTGTTGAGCAACACCTGGATCTGGGGATCACAACCATCGATCACGCCGATATTTATGGTGACTATCGCTGTGAGGCGGCGTTTGGCGAAGCGTTGAAGCGGGCCCCGCACCTGCGTGAACGGATGGAAATTGTCACCAAATGCGGGATTGCCACCAGGGCGCGGGCGGAAAATACCATCGGTCACTATATTACCGACCGCAATCATATTGTGCTCAGCGCAGAGCAATCGTTACGCAATCTGGCAACCGATCGTCTCGACCTGCTGCTTATTCATCGGCCTGACCCGCTGATGGATGCCGATGAAGTGGCAGAAGCTTTTCTCAGTTTACATCATAGCGGGAAGGTGCGTCATTTCGGCGTATCCAACTTCACACCCGCCCAATTTAGCCTGTTGCAGTCGCGACTGCCGTTTACGCTGGCAACTAACCAGGTGGAAATTTCTCCGGTGCATCAATCATTGCTGCTTGATGGTACGCTGGATCAGCTCCAGCAGTTGCGTATCCGGCCAATGGCCTGGTCATGTCTTGGTGGTGGGCGAGTGTTTAGCGACGAAAGCTTCCAGCCGCTGCGTGATGAGCTGGTCAGGGTTGCCGGGGAGCTTAATGCGGAAAGTATCGAGCAGGTCATTTACGCCTGGATCCTGCGTTTGCCTTCGCTGCCGCTGCCGATTATTGGGTCAGGAAAAATTGAGCGCGTGAGTGCCGCCATTGTCGCGGAGAGACTGAAGATGTCCCGCCAGCAGTGGTTCCGCATCCGTAAGGCGGCGCTGGGTTACGACGTGCCGTAATCATCTGAAGCAGGCGTTGCTTCGGCGCATTGTGCGTTGAGCATTCCGGGTTCGGGCACATTAGCGTGTTCTTTCGCTAATCGTCCCGGCCACCGGCGCCTGTTCAAGCTGCGAGAGTGCGCACCACAGTCTCCAGATAATCGCCGCCAGCGCTTTTGCCGCTGGCTGGTGGTGGTGGTTAAGGGCATCGCAGATTTTCTGTAGTTCTTCAAGCGTTGCGGCGAGGGGCCGCTGCTGCACGCCTCGCTCGCTCATCACATCCCGCAGCAGGCTAATACACAAATCGCGCACTTGCGAGAGTGGGTCGGAGCGGGTTTCCCATTCGCGCAATTGCCAGACGACATGGGAGCAGTTAAGTAATACCACGCCCCAGCGCAGCAGCCAGCGGCGCGCCAGCGCATCCTGACTATGACTTAACTGACTGATGTGATGGTAAACCAGCGATTCAAACTCATGTTCACTATGCTGCGGATAGTGGCTAAGCTGGTCAACAAAGTGACGCCGTAACGTTCTGATGTGGCGGCGACTTTTACGGGCATCGGAACCGGGGCTGATAACCGCGAACGCCAGCCACGCAAGGCCGACGCCAATAATTTTCCCGAGATTGTCGTTGAGAAATGTCGAATAATCATAAACCGGTGGATTGGTCACCGAAATAAAAGATCCCATAAAAACAATAAGCTGTCCCCATAGGCCAGCCAGCGTCGGCATCTGCTGTTTAAGTAACTGCATGGTCGTCAGCAATGGAAAGAGGAACAGCAGAAACTGCCATAAATCGGTTATCTGCACCATCAGCCCGAATTTAACGATAAAGCTGAACAATGACAGCAGGATCAGGGTGCGCATTAACAGCGTTAATGATTTGAACGGAGAGGGTGACAGCGAATAGAGCACGCAGCAGATAGCCGCGAGGGTTAACGCCGCGGCGCAGGATTGCCATTGGGTGGCGATCCCCCACGCGCCGACCATGACCAGCGCGCAAAAAGCACGTACGCCATTCCACAGGGCTTCGGCCTGGTCGGTGTGGCGGGTCAGCGCAGGTGCGGAAGGGACATTAAATTCGGTGATGGCGGTTGCGTTTTCGATACGCGTAAGCCAGCGGCTGCTTTCCAGATAGAGGCGGCAGAAATAGCGCAGGCGCTTCCAGAAGGCAATATGCCGGTAGTCTGCGTCGGCAGGCGGAGCCAGAGGCGCGATAAGACGGGAAATGCTATAGCTGTCGGTATGTGAATTGGCCAGTTCGCTTAACAGGGTTTCCAGGATCTGGCGTGTGCCTGCGGGTGCCGTGGGCCAGTTGAGCAGCATGCGTCTCAGGCTTGAAATAACGCTGGTCATGCGCAACTGCCGGTGCAGCAAGTAATTCAGCAGCGGGTTTTGCCGACGAAAACGATAGTGGCTCCAGAATGCCTGAATACGCAGCAGATTCATGGTCATTATTTGCCCAATGACGCTTTCGTGCGCGGCGCGGATCGCCTCGGTGGTTTCCGGGACCCATAGCAGGCTGGCGTGTTCCAGCAGACGGGCATGCATGTTCTTTAGCGCGCTCAGCAGGGCTGTGCCATCGGAGGTGCTGGGTAATATCATCATCATCAGTCCGCCGCAGAGAATACCGACGATAACTTCGCAGACGCGAGACTGGGCGATGGTCCAAAGTTCGTTTGCGTCAGTGATATTAATCACCGGGAAGGCGATAATCGCACAGGTGTAGCCGGCAAGCTGGAAGGCGTAGGCGACGTTATTGGTGAACATTGCGCAGGCCCAGGTGCAGAGGGCTATCCACGCTGAGATGCTAAAGAGAAACAGCCAGGGATCGTTGAGCGTATGCCCGGCCAGCAGCAGCGCCGCTCCGGCGCCGAGCAGGCTACCGGCAATACGGCCAAAACTTTTACTGATCACGCCACCGACGGTGGGAAAGCTGACGACGGCAGCAGAGGTCATCGCCCAGTAGGGCTCATCAAGATCCAGCCAGTAGGCGATACTCAGCGCCAGACACATCGCGATGCCGTTACGCAGGGCATAGCGCCACTGCGCACGACTGGCTTTAACCCACGGCAGCGAGCGCCATGTCAGCGCCTGCAGTTTCATTATGGCGCGCCAATTGCCACGGTACAGGTGGTGCCTGAGACCAGTGTGGTATCGGGCGGGAGAGAGTCAAACGCAATACGAACCGGTACGCGCTGGGCAAGACGAACCCATGGAATATTCGGCTTAATATCCGCCACCAGCGCATCGCTGCTCTCTACGCTTTGGTCGACAATCGCGCGACCGATACTCTCTACGTGACCCTGTAACTTTTTCTGATTGCTGTAGAGAATAATTTGCGCCCGATCGCCGGAATGAATATTACGCAATTTCGTTTCTTCAAAATAACCTATTACGTAGAAGGAGTGGCTATCGATGAGCGCGAAAACCGGGGTGCCGGTGGTGGCGTAATCACCGACACGGGTCGAGAGATTGGTTACCCAGCCATCAACCGGTGCAGTGATCTCGGTCTTCGCCAACTGCCATTGGGCGTGTTTGAGCGTGGCGCGGGCCACATCCTCCGCCGCTTTCGCCGCTTCAAGATTCGTGTTCGCGGTATTCAGTGCGGTATTGGCGTTTTCCAGATCTTCCGCTGAGATGGCGTTCTGCGTAAGATGACGCCTGCGCCCGGCAACGCTGGCGGCATTTTTCTGTTCAGCCTGGGCCGTGGCGACGTCCGCCTGGGCCTTAGCCAGTTGTGCCTGGGCGTTGAGAATGGCAATTTTATAGGGAGCGTCATCAATTCTGAACAACACGTCGCCAGCGTTAACCAACTGGTTGTCGTGCACATTCAGTTGCATGATGCTGCCGGAAACCTGGGGCGTAATGTTGACTTGTTCGGCGCGTACCTTGCCGTCCCTTGTCCATGGCGATTGAGTGTAGTAGTTCCAGACCAGCCAGGCGGCAATAATGGCAAGCGCGGTGATCAGCAGCGTGGAGAGATATTTTAGTGTTTTCATGCAATGAACATTACCAGATGGTCAGTAAAACCAGCGCCAGACAGACTGAGAGCGCAAAGAACGACAGATCCATGAGCAGCGGGTGCCAGATCTCACCGGCGTACATCCAGTCGCGAAGCTGGCGATGGATGATCAACCAGATAAAAAAGCCCAACAGCACTGCCTTAAAGAAAGGAGGGAAGTAGACCGAAGCGCCGAACACCAGGTCCTGGAGCGACAATCCGTCAGTGTTAAGACTCAGTTTCACAAGCAAAAATCCTTTGCCGTTGCAGGATGAATGTTAATGCGATGCGACTATTTACATGATAAATCATTATTTTGATTTTAATGAATCTGGTAATTCATTTGTTTTGGTAATTTAAATGCTGCACACTATTCTAAAATCAGCATAATAACTTAGCAAGCTAATTATAAGGAGATGAAATTGGAATCGCCACTTGGTTCTGATCTGGCTCGTTTAGTCCGCGTCTGGCGTGCGCTAATCGACCATCGCCTGAAACCTCTGGAGTTAACGCAGACGCACTGGGTCACGCTGCATAACATTCATCAGCTCCCGCCTGAGCAGTCGCAGATTCAGCTGGCGAAAGCCATTGGTATCGAGCAACCGTCACTGGTTCGCACGCTCGATCAGCTGGAGGAGAAAGGGCTTATTTCTCGGCAGACATGCGCAAACGATCGCCGTGCGAAGCGCATCAGGCTTACAGATAAAGCGGAACCGTTGATCGATAAAATGGAAGAGGTCATCGGGAAAACGCGCCATGAAATTCTGGCAGGCGTCTCGTCGCAAGAAGTGGAAACATTGCTGAATTTAATTCGTAAGCTCGAACAAAATATCCTTGATCTTCAGGCAAAAGATTAAGCTCATGTGGCCTGGCGTGTGCTCAAGGCCGGATTTCACCGCAGAGGGTGGGGTGTCGAAGCGTCTGGCGGTTGCCTGAGGGGAAATCCACAGCGAAGCCATTAAGCCACTGGCAACGTTACGCGGCCCGAAGAGGGCCGCACCAGCATGTTTTAACGTGGCGATACGGTGACCTGGCTGCCGCTGCCGGCAATTGCTACGCGCTGGCCGACGGAGAAGCGGGTGTCGCCTTGTTTCTGTACCACCATGATGGTATTACCATCATCTTTGCGGATTTCCAGCTCGACGCCCTGGGTTTTGTTCATGGCGCTCTGAACTCCCTGGCCAGCGACGCCCCCCGCGACGGCGCCTGCCGCCGTTGCCAGCGAGCGACCTGCGCCGCCGCCAATGGTATTACCCAGGAAGCCGCCCAGTACCGCGCCGCCGATAGCGCCAATCGCGTTGTTCTCATCGCCGCCCTGAATCTGGACTGCGCGGGTATGCACGATGGTGCCGTAGGTCACGCTTTGGACCTGTTTAGCTTCAGATGCGGAGTAAACATCACCAGAAAGGCCGCTGCTACTGACGCAGCCTGCAAGCGTAAAACCAATCATCGAGACAGCCAAAACACGTAAAATCATTTATGAATCTCCTGTTCACCAAGAAGCGTTCTGTTGAACTTCCTTGTAGCCAATTATATGGCATTTAAGCGTCTGCTGGCATAGCAGATGCAGTGACTATACAAAAAATAATAATCAGAGTTGTCTCAACATGAACTAAACATCCTATCTTTACGCGAAGAATTATCACGGTACATCATTGTTAAAAAATATTATCGCGGCATAGTATTGTCCCCCGCTTTATGGTGGAGTGTGAGTTCTACGACAATCATGGAATGAAGGAACGCGTATGAAATCGGGTCGTTTTATCGGCGTCATGTCCGGCACCAGCCTTGATGGTATTGATGTTGTTCTCGCGGCAATTAATGAAAACCTGGTCGCCCAGCAGGCCAGCCTGACGTACCCCATCCCGATCGCCATCAAAGATGAGATTCTGGCTATTTGCCAGGGACAGTCGCTGACGCTATCACAGCTCGGGCAACTTGATACGCGACTGGGGCGACTGTTCGCTGATGCGGTTCTGGCTCTGATGCGGCAGGAGAAGTTGCAGGCAGCGGAAATCGTCGCGATTGGGTGCCACGGGCAGACGGTCTGGCATGAGCCGACAGGCGATGCGCCGAATACCATGCAGATTGGCGATAATAATCAGATCGCCGCGCGCACCGGCGTAACGGTGGTTGGCGATTTTCGCCGCCGCGATATGGCGCTGGGCGGGCAGGGAGCGCCCCTGGTTCCGGCATTCCACCATGCGCTGCTGGCGCATCCGGTGGAGCGCCGCATGATTCTCAATATTGGCGGTATCGCCAATCTCTCTTTATTGGTGCCGGGGCAGCCGGTACGCGGCTACGATACCGGCCCCGGCAATATGTTGATGGATGCGTGGATCTGGCGTCAGTGCGGTAAGCCCTACGATCAAGATGCCCAGTGGGCCAGCGAAGGGAAAGTTATTCTGCCATTGCTGCAGGATATGTTAAGCGATCCGTGGTTTGCGCTCCCCGCGCCAAAGAGCACCGGCCGGGAATACTTCAACTATGGCTGGCTCGCGCAGCATTTGACACGTTATCCGGCGCTTCGCGCCCAGGACGTACAGACGACACTGGCTGAACTGACGGCGGTAAGTATCAGTGAACAGGTATTGCTAAGCGGTGGCTGCGAGCGTTTGCTGGTATGCGGCGGCGGTGCGCGCAATCCGCTGCTGATGGCGCGTCTGGCGGCGCTGCTGCCGGGAACCGAAGTGTCGACCACCGATGAAGCAGGCATTCGCGGTGACGATATGGAAGCACTGGCTTTTGCATGGCTGGCCTGGCGGACGCTCGCCGGGTTACCCGGGAATCTCCCGTCGGTTACCGGTGCGTCGCAAGCGTCAATATTGGGTGCCATTTTCCCGGCCAATCCAGCACAGAATAAGAGTTAACTGAAATTATCCGCGCGGGTTTGTCCGTAAACTGGATGGCGTTGTGAGAGAGCATGATGTTCTCCCGGGCCGGGAAAGTTGAAGGAAAATTGATGAAAAAAATACTTATCCTTGCTGTACCTTTTATGCTCGCGGGTTGTAGCTACTACAACCAGTTTGTGGAGCGGATGAATACGGATACCCTGGCGTATCAGTGCGACCAGAAACCGTTAACCGTTCACCTCAATAATGTCCGCCAGCAGGTCAGCTTTATTTACGATAACCAGTTGTTAAATTTGCAGCAGGGGTTATCCGCCTCGGGCGCGCGCTATACCGATGGAATTTATGTCTTCTGGTCGAAAGGCGACAGCGCCACCGTCTATAAACGCGATCGCATTGTGCTGGAAAACTGCCGGTTGCAGACCGCCAGCCGTTGAGATTTCAGCCTGGGGAGCGCACAATGGCGCCACCCGTTGACTACTTTCTCATTTGCCATGCCTGATTACGACGAATTGCAGCAAATTGCGCATCTGCGCCGTGAATATACCCGTGGCGGCCTGCGTCGCCGCGACCTTCCTGCCGAACCGCTGGCGCTATTTGAGCGTTGGCTGCGCCAGGCTTGCGATGCCAAACTCGCTGACCCGACGGCGATGGTGGTGGCGACCGTTGATGAAAATCTGCAGCCTTACCAGCGTACCGTTTTGTTAAAACACTATGACGAAAAAGGGCTGGTGTTTTATACCAATATGGGAAGTCGCAAAGCGCATCAGATTGAAAAAAATCCCCGTGTCAGTCTGCTTTTCCCCTGGCATATGCTGGAGCGGCAGGTGATGGTTGTCGGCAAAGCGGAACGTTTGTCGACGCTGGACGTGGTCAAGTATTTCCACAGTCGTCCGCGTGACAGCCAGATTGGCGCCTGGGTGTCGCAGCAGTCCAGCCGCATTTCGGCGCGCGGTATCCTCGAGAGTAAGTTCCTTGAGCTGAAGCAAAAATTCCAACAGGGTGAGGTCCCCCTGCCGAGCTTCTGGGGCGGATTCCGCGTCAGCATTGAACAAATGGAGTTCTGGCAGGGCGGCGCACATCGACTGCACGATCGTTTTTTGTACCAGCAGCAAAACAGCGGCTGGCAGATCGACCGTCTGGCGCCATAAAGGGCACAAAAATGTTGTGTTAAGCGCTGGTGCTATGTGGCCCGGCGCTTTATTCTATACGCTTCATTTTTCATGCTGCATCTTCGTCAGCTGCGCTTGTCCACCGGGGACTTTCCTGATCCAGGTCCCGGTGTCTTACATGCCCGCCGCGCAATGCAACCTGAATAATTTTATGTAGATATTTTTTCGCGTCTGGCGAAAAGTCGTGTACCGGCCAAGGTGCAGTCGTTTTATACATGGAGAATTTGATGGCAAGCAGTAACTTGATTAAACAATTGCAGGAACGGGGGCTGATAGCCCAGGTGACGGACGAAGAAGCGTTAGCAGAGCGACTGGCGCAAGGCCCGATCGCGCTCTATTGCGGCTTCGACCCTACCGCCGATAGCTTGCACTTGGGGCATCTTGTTCCATTGTTATGCCTGAAACGCTTTCAACTGGCGGGCCATAAGCCCGTTGCGCTGGTGGGCGGCGCGACCGGTCTGATTGGCGATCCGAGTTTTAAAGCCGCTGAGCGTAAACTGAACACCGAAGAGACGGTGCAGGCGTGGGTGGATAAAATCCGCAAGCAGGTTGCACCGTTCCTCGATTTTGACTGTGGTGATAATTCCGCCATTGCGGCGAATAACTACGACTGGTTTGGTGGCATGAATGTGCTGACCTTCCTGCGCGACATCGGCAAGCACTTCTCCGTCAATCAGATGATCAACAAAGAAGCGGTGAAGCAGCGTCTGAACCGTGACGATCAGGGCATCTCCTTTACCGAGTTCTCCTATAACCTGTTGCAGGGTTATGACTTTGCCTGCCTGAATAAACTGCACGGCGTTACGCTGCAAATCGGCGGCTCTGACCAGTGGGGCAACATCACCTCCGGTATCGATCTGACCCGTCGTCTGCATCAGAACCAGGTGTTTGGTCTGACCGTTCCGCTGATCACCAAAGCGGATGGCACCAAGTTCGGTAAAACCGAAGGCGGCGCGGTATGGCTGGACCCGAAAAAGACCAGTCCGTACAAGTTCTACCAGTTCTGGATCAACACCGCAGATGCTGACGTGTACCGCTTCCTGAAATTCTTCACCTTCATGGACATTGCCGAGATCAATGCGCTGGAAGAAGAAGATAAGAACAGCGGTAAAGCGCCGCGCGCCCAGTATGTGCTGGCAGAGCAGGTCACGCGCCTGGTGCATGGCGAAGATGGTCTGGTTGCGGCGAAACGTATTACTGAAAGCCTGTTCAACGGTAATCTGAGCGATCTCAGCGAAGCTGATTTCGAACAACTGGCGCAAGATGGCGTGCCGATGATCGAGATGGACAAAGGCGCGGATCTGATGCAGGCGCTGGTGGATTCCGAACTGCAACCGTCTCGTGGTCAGGCGCGTAAAACCATCGCCTCTAATGCGGTGACCATCAACGGTGAAAAACAGTCCGATCCGGAATATGTCTTTGCCGATAGCGATCGCCTGTTTGGCCGCTATACCTTACTCCGTCGCGGTAAGAAAAATTACTGTCTGGTTTGCTGGAAGTAGTTGCGTAAAGGCAGGGGTGTGGGAAACCACGCCCCTTATTTTTGCTCTCAGGTAATCAAAATGAAGAATATTCTCGCCATCCAGTCTCACGTCGTTTTTGGCCATGCGGGCAACAGCGCTGCTGAATTTCCGATGCGCCGTCTCGGCGCCAATGTGTGGCCGCTTAATACCGTACAATTCTCTAACCATACCCAATACGGCAAATGGACGGGATGCGTGATGCCGCCAGCGCATTTAACGGAAATTGTGCAGGGGATCGCCGATATTAATCAGCTACAGCGCTGCGATGCGGTGTTAAGCGGATATCTTGGATCGGCTGAACAGGGCGAACATATTCTCGGGATCGTGCGTCAGGTCAAGGCTGCAAATCCGGCGGCGAAATATTTTTGCGACCCGGTAATGGGGCACCCGGAAAAGGGATGCATTGTGGCGCCCGGTGTGGCGGAGTTTCACGTGCGCTATGCGCTACCGGCAAGTGATATCATTGCGCCAAATTTAGTTGAACTGGAGATCCTCTGTGGACACCCGGTGGCTAACGTGCGTGACGCGGTTGCAGCCGCGCGCGAGTTAATTGCCCAGGGGCCGGAAGTGGTGCTGGTAAAACATCTTTCCCGTGCTGGCCTGAGTATGGATCGCTTCGAGATGTTGCTGGTGACGGCTCATGAGTCCTGGCACATTAGCCGTCCGCTGGTGGATTTTGGTATGCGTCAGCCGGTAGGCGTTGGCGACGTGACCAGCGGATTGCTGCTGGTAAAACTGTTGCAGGGCGCGAACTTGCGCGATGCGCTGGAGCACGTTACCGCAGCAGTATATGAAATTATGCTGGCGACGAAAAATATGCAAGAGTATGAGCTGCAGGTTGTGGCGGCGCAGGATCGTATCGCCTGTCCCGAACATAATTTTAGCGCTACGCAGCTATAAGCATCGGGAAATTGCCCGACCCGCGTCGGGCAAGTATTCTTCTTACTTCAGACCTTCCGCTTCCATGGCCGCGGCAACAGCAGGGCGCGCGGCAACGCGCTGCATCCACGTCGCAATATTGCCGTAGCCAGACATATCCAGCTTCACGGCATACGCCCAGCGCAGTACGGTGAACAGATAGCCATCGGCGATGGTAAAACGGTGTCCGTTAATCCACTCTTTGTCCTGCAGACACTCATCGACATAGCGCATTTTTTTATCCAGCTGCGCGCGCGCGACGGGTTTGTAATCCTCCGGAGTATCCGGGTGAAACAGGGGCGTAAAGCCTTTATGCAGCTCTGTCGCCACGTAGTTTAACCATTCCAGCGTCTGGTAGCGGGCGATGCTTCCCACCGGTGCCAGCAGTTGACGATCGGCTACCCGGTCAGCAATATATTGCATAATGGCGACGCCCTCTGTCAGCAGCACATCATCGTCAAGCAGGAGCGCCGGTACCTGACCTTTCGGGTTGATCTGCAGATAATCTCCCCCGTTTTCGAGGCGTTTTGTCATGACGTTGACGCCTTGCAAAGTGAAATCCAGACCACTTTCGCGTAGGGCGATATGCGAAGCAAGAGAGCAAGCGCCGGGTTTGTAGAACAGTTTCATCGGTAATTCCTCGTGGCTGCAGTTCTGTGTATGTTAGTCCTCCCTGTAATAAAAAAAAACTGCTAACCGCGCGCGAGTGATACGGGGTGGTCGCGCGTCGTTCACGCCTTGCATAGATGGGGAGGTTTTATGGTCAACGGCACGAGAAGTAAGATGGGGCAAAACAAAAGTACGCTATCCGTCGCCAGGTAAGCGGAAATGCGGCTCACGTTGCAGAGAAAAATGTGTGAAAAACCCGCTGGCCTGAGTGACGAAGATGCCTCACAAACACAAGCGGGTTAACGGGTTAAATTGATGTGCCCCTGGATAGCTTACGCCGTAGCGGTATCGCTGACGCTTGCCGCTTTGTCCTCGTCCTGGGTCATCCGGTTGAGCTTCGGTGCCGTCAGCAGCATCAGAAGCGCGATAACGCCGGTTGTGGCGCCGATGTTCAGGAACACACGGCTATACACGTCGAGAGACATTAGCGGGTCTGTGACGTTTTCCGGCACTGCCATCATGTTTGCAACATAGCCACCGATGATGTTCGCGCCCGCGGTGGTCAGGAACCAGCTCCCCATAATGAAGCCCATCAGACGCTGCGGCACCAACTGGGCGACCATTGCCAGGCCCAGCCCGGAAATCATCAGCTCACCAATGCTTTGCAGGCCATAGCTGGTAACCAGCCAGCTGACATTCACAATGCCTGCGTCGCTGGCGAATTTAGCGCCCAGCGGCAGCACGAGAAACGCGCCGGAACAGAGGACCATGCCAATAGCAAACTTCATTGGCATCGGTAAGGTGTCGCCCATTTTATTATAAATGGCGGCCAGAATTGGGCTGCCGATAATGATCCAGAATGGGTTCAGCGCCTGGTACTGCTCGGGTTCGAAAGCGATACCCAGCAGGGAGTGCTCAACGTTACGAATCGCAAAGAAGTTGAGAGACGTTGGCATCTGGCTGTAGAGCACGAAGAAGATGATCGCCTGCAGCATCAGAATAAACGCGACGATCATTTTACGACGGGCCGCGCCCTGCATCGCAAAGGCTTCTTTAGCAAAGATAAAGATGATGCCCAGCGCAATGACGCCCAGCGCCATACGCGCGATTCCCTGGTTGTGCAGCAGCCAGGTCGCCACGGTAATCAGAACCACGACGCCAGCGATAGTGGCCAGCAGTTTACCCACATGCAGCGGTTCAAAATCAGGTTTGGAACCGTACTGCTTAACCCAGCGCTGACAAAAAGCAAAGTTTACGATGGTAATCATCAGTCCAACAAAGCTCAGCGCGAACGCCACGCTCCAGCCAAATTTTGCGGCCAGCCAGGGCGTTGCCAGCATAGAGAAGAAGGATCCAATATTGACGGACATATAGTACATCGTAAATGCGCCGTCCAGACGGGGGTCGTTCTTATCATAGCAGGTGGAGAGCAGTGATGACGGGTTGGCTTTAAACAAGCCGTTGCCGACGGCGATAGTCGCCATGCCGACATACACAATGGAAGTATTGTGACCCGACCAGGAGACCAGAGCATAGCCGATAGCCAGAACGATGGCGCCGAGCATAATAACGCGTTTGGTACCCAGTATTTTGTCCCCCAGCCAGCCGCCGATGGCGACGAGGCCGTAGACCAGCGCGCTAAAGGAGGAGAACAGGGTGATCGAGTCCGCTTCTGACATACCCAGTTGCTTAACCAGGTAGACGGCCATAATTCCTTGTAGGCCATAGAAACCAAAACGCTCCCATAACTCAATAGAGAAGATGAGATAGAACGAGCGTGGCTGTTTGAAAGCGTTCAAACTCACGCTTTCTGTTGGTTTATTGTTTGCAGTAGACACAAATACCTCTTTTTTTACGTCCCGTCTTAAGGGGGCTGTTCAGGGCGACGTCTGCGAAGCGCATCGCCTTTATAGTTATTCTGGAGGAAAAACGGCAGGTAATGTTCACTATCCTGGTGGTTCAGGCAAGTGTTTTGTAATGATCTGTTACATATCTCCTTGGCGTTATAATACTCGGCTGATTTAAATGTTATGCAGAGTTAAATTTCGACCATGTGCTAATGATAGCGTTTTTATCTTATTGGATGGAATTTTTCCTATGCAGTGGGTATATATTCTGCTGATAAGGTGTTTATCCAGAGATATGAGTCGAAATAGAAAAAATTAATGGTTTATTATTTCGGATTGTGGCCTGTAGGAACTGTAATCGGTCATGCTGCCTCTGAGTTCAGTAACAAGATATCAACAATACTTGTGCAGAATGAAGAGGGGGACAAATGCATAGAAATTTTATCTCTTAAAAAAACCAATAATCTGATAATTGGTTATATAAGAGAATAATCGCCGGTTTAAAACGGCTTTATTGCGAAAGCAGCATAAAAATGCGTCGCTAAACAGAGCCATTGCCAAACGGCGGGTGATGGCTCTGTCTGCTTTCAGGGATAAACCTTCTCTTTGAACTCACAAAGGTCTTCGATCAGGCAGGAGCCGCAGCGCGGTTTGCGGGCAACGCAGGTGTAACGACCATGCAGAATTAACCAATGGTGGCAATCTACCTTGAATTCGGCAGGAACGACTTTTAACAGCTTTTCTTCGACCTGCTCAACGTTCTTGCCCGGCGCAAATTGTGTCCGATTACAAACGCGGAAAATGTGCGTATCGACGGCAATCGTCGGCCAGCCGAAAGCGGTATTCAGCACCACATTGGCGGTTTTTCGCCCGACGCCAGGTAGCGCCTCAAGCGCCGCCCGATCCTCCGGTACTTCACCATTATGCTGTTCAAGCAGGATCCGGCAGGTTTTAATGACATTTTCCGCTTTGCTGTTAAAAAGACCGATGGTCTTGATATACGATTTTACACCCTCAACGCCCAGCTCCAGCATCGCCGCAGGGGTGTTGGCGCGTGGATAAAGTTTTGCCGTCGCTTTATTGACGCTGACATCGGTCGCCTGTGCTGAGAGCAGTACGGCGATGAGTAACTCAAACGGCGAGTTAAAATTCAGTTCGGTAGTGGGGTGCGGGTTGTTATCCCTGAGTCGGATGAGGATCTCAAGGCGTTTACTCTTATTCATCCTATGCTTTTCCCGTCACATCAGTAGGTGCGGCGATACCGGTTTGTACCGCGTTTGCTTTGCGCTGTTTGCTACGTTCATCAATGAGATATTTTACCGCCAGCATCATGCCGAGGCCAATAAATGCGCCCGGCGGCAGCATCGCCAGCAGGAACGGCGTGTCGGTATGAAATACTTCGATCCGCAGCGCTTTGGCCCAACTGCCGAGCAGGCTATCGGCGCCGTCAAACAGGGTGCCGTTCCCAAGAATTTCGCGCATTGAACCGAGGACAAACATGGCGCAGGTTGCCCCCATTCCGATTGAAAATCCATCCAGCGCTGACAGCGCCGGGTTGTTTTTCGCGGCGAAGGCCTCCGCGCGCCCGACCACAATGCAGTTGGTGACGATAAGCGGGATAAAGATCCCCAGCGACTGGTAAAGGCCAAAGGCGTAAGCATTAATTAACATCTGCACCACGCTCACCACCGACGCGATGATCATCACGTAAATCGGAATACGGATTTCCGCAGGCGTCCAGCGGCGCAGGCTGGAGATGGTCAGGTTCGTCAGCGTCAGTACCAGGGTGGTCGCCAGCCCAAGCCCAAGGGCGTTGGTGGCGGTAGAGGTGACGGCCAGCAGAGGGCACATCCCCAGCAACTGGACCAGTGCGGAGTTGTTTTTCCACAACCCCTGAACAATAACGTCTTTTACTTCACTCATGGTCTAGTCTCCACAGGACGTGAATGCGGAAATCTGCGTCGGCAGCGTTTGGGCATAGAGCCCGGCGCGCTTAACGGCGTTGACCACCGCGCGGGGAGTAATCGTGGCCCCGGTAAACTGGTCAAAATCGCCGCCATCTTTTTTTACCGCCCAGTGACTGTCGCTGGGCCCGTGGATCACTTTACCGGCAAACAGGGTGATCCAGTCAGAAATTCTGAGTTCGATTTTATCACCCAGCCCCGGCGTTTCGTGATGCTCTGTGACGCGGGTTCCCAGCACCGTACCGTTAAAATCAGCGGCGACCAGGAGCTGAATAGCGCCAGAATAGCCGTCCGGCGCGGTGGCTTCCATCACTGCCCCTACTGGCCGCCCATCGTTTTGCGCAATCCATATTTTATGCTGGCCTTTACCCAGTGCCGGCGCGCTAACCAGGTAGCAGTTTTTCAGCAAATCGTTGTTGTAAAGATTCGCGGGCATCACCTGGTCGAACAGGGCTTTTTGCTGCAGGCTGGCCTGGCCTTCAATTGTACTTTTGGTCAGTTCATTGATGGCCGCCGTCAGCCCGGTAGACCCTGCGGCAAAGAGCGCCAGCGTGATACCGTGTTTACGCATGCTTTTTAACATGTTCGGGTCCTCAGCGGTGGCCGTACACGCGCGGGCGCGTGTAGTGATCGATCAACGGAACGGTAATATTCGCCAGCAGCACGGCAAAGGCCACACCGTCAGGATAACCGCCAAAGCTGCGAATCAACCATACCAAAAGCCCTGCCAGGGCGCCAAAAATCAGACGTCCCCGATTGGTGGTGGAGGCTGTCACCGGGTCGGTCAGGATAAAGAATGCGCCCAGCATGGTCGCGCCGGACAACAGATGAATCTGCGGCGAGGCGAGGCTATCCGGTGAAAATAACCATCCCAATGTGGCGCAAACGGTAAGGCTTAGCAGGAAGCTCAGCGGAATATGCCAGCGGATGGCCTTCTGCCAAAGCAGGAACACGCCGCCCGCCAGCCAGGCCACATTGACCCATTGCCAGCCGAGGCCAGCCAGTGCACCGCCATAAATAGGATATTGCAGGATCTCTTTTACCTGATGACCCGCATGCAGCGACGTTTTAAAGGTATCCAGCGGCGTCGCCTGGCTGATGCCGTCAATGCCGATCCGCAGGCTATTGATATCGCCGCCCGTGGTAGTGCTCCCGGTAAAAATAATATGCAGTGCATCACGGAAGCCCGGAATAGTCGCGGCGATCTCGTGCGGCGGGAGCCAGGATGTCATCTGTACGGGGAAGGAGATCAGCAGCACTACATAGCCAATCATCGCCGGGTTAAATGGGTTATGACCCAAACCGCCGTACAATTGTTTGGCAATAATCACTGCGAAGGCTGTACCTAAGATAATCATCCACCATGGGGTAAAGGGTGGGATACTGATCGCCAGCAGCAGACCGGTCAGCAGCGCTGAATTGTCAGCAAGGATCGCGGGAATATTTTGTTTACGCAGCCTGAGGATGGCGGCTTCGGCGCCCCAGGCCGTTAAAGCGGCGAGGATAATTTGTAATACCGTGCCCCAGCCGAAAAACCAGGTCTGAACCACAATACCAGGTACGGTGGCGAGCAGCACCAGCAGCATAATGCGGGAAGTCTGGCGCTGATTGTGGGTATAAGGGGAACTTGCGATTCTGAAAACCATTTAATCCTCGTTAACTGCCTGCCGGGATGCTTTCCGGGCCTGAACGCGGGCGATTGCTTCAGCGACTGCCGCTTTACGGGCGTCGTCATTGGCTGCCGACGTGGGAACTGCATTTTGTTGCCCTGCTTTACGCGCCTTCGCCCGGGCAATGGCGGCCTCGACGGCGGCTTTGCGCGGATCAACGTCGGCAGCGGGCGGTTCGGTTGCGGCGGGCTCAGTTAGCTCGGCCTGCTGCGCTGCTTTACGCGCTTTAGCGCGGGCAATGGCGGCTTCGACGGCGGCTTTACGCGGGTCAACGTCAGCAGCGGGCGGTTCAGCTGCGGTGGGCTCAGCCGCCTCGGCCTGCTGCGCTGCTTTACGCGCTTTAGCGCGGGCAATGGCGGCTTCGACGACGGCTTTACGCGGGTCAACGTCAGCAGCGGGCGGTTCGGTTGCAGCAGGCTCAGCCGCCTCGGTCTGCTGCGCTACTTTACGCGTCTTCGCCCGGGCAATGGCGGCTTCGATGGCGGCTTTACGCGGGTCAACGTCGGCAGCGGGCAGTTCGGTTGCGGCGGGTTCAGCCGCAGCCGTCAGCTGCGCCGCCTTGCGGGCGCGAGCCTCGGCCTTACGGGCTTCACGCGCGGCGATAGCTTCACTGTTATCCGGTTTTGCACCTGGCTGCACCACTATCGGCTGCGCAGCATCACGCTGCTTGTCGCGCACGCGGGCGAGGGCGGCATTGATGGCATCCTGATCTTTGGCTGCCGGTTGTACGGCTGCTTGCTTATGACGCGCCAGACGCGCTGCTTTATCTCGCTCCAGACGCGCCTGTCGCGCTTCGAAGCGCGCTTTTGCTTCCGCTGCGCGCTTCTCTTCTTGCGCAATGGCGCTGATCTCGGCTTTCTCCTGACGGAAATACTGTACCAGCGGGATATTACTCGGGCATACCCAGGCGCAGGCGCCGCACTCAATGCAGTCTTGCAGATTGTGGCTGATGGCTTTGTCGTGCTGCTGGCCTTTACTGAACCAGTATAATTGCTGCGGCAGGAGATCGGCCGGGCAGGCGTCAGCGCAAGCGCTGCAACGGATGCAGCCTTTTTCCTCCGCCGCTTCACCCATTTCGCTGGCCGATGGCGCGAGCAGGCAGTTGGTGATTTTTACCACCGGCACATCGAGCCAGGGCAGGGTAAAGCCCATTAACGGGCCGCCCATAATGACCATTTGTTCAGTGCCGGGACAGAAACCGGCGTCTTTTAGCAGATGGCTGACCGGGGTACCGAGACGCGCCCAGACGTTACCCGGACGCGCAACCGCTTCACCAGTGAGCGTTACAACGCGTTCTGTCAGCGGTTCACCGTCCACCACCGCGCGTTTTACCGCATAGGCCGTGCCGACGTTTTGCATTAACACGCCGATATCGGAGGAGCGGCCACCGTGAGGTACCTGTTTCCCGGTCAGAATTTGCGTCAGTTGTTTCGCGCCGCCGGAGGGGTATTTTGTCGGGATCACGCGCAGTGAAATACCATGCGTGTTGGCCAGTACCGCCCGCAGCATTGAAATCGCCTGCGGTTTATTATCCTCAATACCGATCAGCACCTGACGCGGTTGCAGGATATGGGCAAGGATGCGGATACCTTCAACAATCTGCGCCGCACAGTCCTGCATCAGGCGATCATCGGCGGTGATATAGGGCTCGCACTCGGCGGCGTTGATAATTAATGTCTCAATTTTATCGCCGCCACCGCGCAGCTTCGATCCGGTCGGGAAACCGGCGCCGCCCAGACCGGCGACGCCGAACTGATGAATGCGCTCAATCAGCTCTTCACGGGATCTATTCTGGTAATCACTCCAGCCGTCGCGTTCAATCCAGCGATCTTCGCCGTCGGCATCAATAATGACGCTCATCTCCGCCAGCGCAGAAGGATGGGCGGTCGAGTGGGGCGCGATAGCCGTCACCGTACCGGAGGTCGGGGCGTGAACGGGCAGCATTTTGCCCCAGCCGCGCGTCAATGGTTGGCCGCGCAGCACACGATCGCCAGGCTGTACGCACAAAACCCCTTCATCGCCAATATGTTGTTTCAACGGAATGACAAAACGCTGCGGCAGAGGAACCTGGCGCAGCGGCGTACCGTTGGACTGGGTTTTCATTTCAGGCGGATGAATGCCGCCGTTGAAATCCCATATGTTGTCTTTGCGAAAAGCGGAAAATAACTTAAACATGTTGTTCCACAGGAATATTGCGTACCGGAATGGTTTGAAGATCCCATTTCCAGCTTGCTGTCGTCGCGGCAACCGGGCGCAATTCGATACATTGCGTCGGACAAGGGGCCACGCAAAGATTACACCCGGTGCAGATGTCGCTCATCACCGTATGCATGGCGCGGGTCGCGCCGACAATGGCGTCGACAGGACAGGCCTGAATGCATTTCGTGCAGCCGATGCAGTTCGCTTCGTCGATTACTGCCAGCATTCGGGCAGGCGCTGACTCTTGTTCATCGCCATCAATGGGTTGCGGGTCAACGTTCAGCAGTTCGGCGATTTTGAGCATCACCGCTTCGCCACCGGGTGCGCAACAGTTAATTTTCTCTCCCTGGGTGCCAACGGCCTCCGCGTAGGGGCGGCAGCCAGGGTAACCGCACTGACCACACTGGCTCTGCGGGAGCACCGCATCGATTTTTTCAACCACCGGGTCATCTTCCACCGCGAAACGGCGTGAGGCGTATCCCAGAATTAAGCCGAAAATCAGACCAAGCAGGCTAAGCGCGATCACGGCTATCCAGACAGCGTTCATTACAACTTCACCAAACCACTAAAGCCCATAAATGCCAGAGACATTAAACCGGCGGTAATCAATGCAATCGCATTGCCGCGAAAGGGGGCCGGAACATCCGCAACCACCAGACGTTCGCGAATGGCGGCGAACAGCACCATCACCAATGAAAAGCCTACCGCGGCAGCGAAGCCGTACAGCGCTGATTGCAGGAAATTATGTCCAAGGTTAATGTTTAACAGCGCAACGCCAAGCACCGCACAGTTGGTGGTGATTAGCGGCAAGAAAATGCCTAACAGGCGATACAGTGCCGGGCTGGTTTTGCGTACCACCATCTCGGTGAACTGCACCACGACGGCGAT
Source organism: Klebsiella sp. KE9456 (assembly GCF_043832615.1). Taxonomy (NCBI): domain Bacteria; kingdom Pseudomonadati; phylum Pseudomonadota; class Gammaproteobacteria; order Enterobacterales; family Enterobacteriaceae; genus Klebsiella; species Klebsiella sp. KE9456. The sequence goes on along the minus strand of NZ_JBDYQK010000031.1, from coordinate 14,141 downwards.
GACGAGGATAAAAGCCAGCGTGCGCAAGTAGATCAGGTCGAGCGGGATAAGGATCCAGGTATCGATCAGCCAGGCGCAAATCGAGGCCAGGGTCATCACAAATGTGGTGGCGAGACCCATCCCCATCGCGGTTTCCAGTTTTTTGGAAACCCCCATAAACGGGCACAATCCAAGGAACTTCACCAGCACGAAGTTGTTAACAAGGACAGTGCCAATAAAGAGCAGTAAATAATCAGCCATCATTCGACCTGAAATAGAAATAGCCCGCTATTATCGAATAAATCAATACCGGCGACAATAGGTTAACTGTGTGGTTATTACGGATTCACAAAGGTTCGCTTAACGCGCCGGGAGCGCCTGAAGTAAGGCGCCAGCAGCGCCGCAGCAAGCAGGGGGAACAGTAGCTGGCGCAGCGCCAGAGTATCCGTCACCGGAGAGAAAGCGAAAGCTTTTATCGCCAGCAACAGGGTTATCAGTAACCAGATGATATAGTGTTTTGGCACAATTTTCCGCCGTTTGAAGAAGGCAATGGTCAGCCACAGCGTATAATACCACATGGCAGCGGCGAATATCAGCGATGCAATCCACAGCGCAAGATGTCCGCTACTCATATCGCTCAGTAATGCATAAGTCTGAGAAGAGATCAGCGCATGAGCAAAAATAAGCAATGATAATGAGGCGCTAAGTAAGGCAACCAGTAGCCATGCCAGCGGCGCAAGTAGCCATCCGCCAATACGTTCCGCAGAGTGCGAGGACATTGTGACTCCTGAATTCAATGCAAATGATTCCCGCCATACTTCGGGTTGCGGGGTGTGGTGTTTCTTGATTACGGTTATTCACCCCATCCATGGGTTTCGCCCTTCGGGCCGCCGCAAGTCGTGTTTAATCCGCTTCCGGCTGATTTATCATGCCGTTCGGCCGGTGATGCCCTTCTCGTTTTTGGGGTGCACCGCGTTGTTTAAAAAGCGCCTGCGTATTTTTTGTCCGCAAAGGTAAATTATTTAGTCAATGTAAATAAAACGCCGGACGGAAAGTATAAGCAACGGGCATGAATGATTACCGTCTTTTATTGCACGTAGCGCCAGACGGATTTAGGGACTTCGCCTATGTTGAACAATTTACCGCCGGAAACCAGCTCCGCCCGACGATGATCGGCGGCGCGATACATGTTGACGATCTCTTCACTGTCGGTAAGGGAATAGTTGAGATGGTCAAAAAGTTTTTCCAGACTTTCCAGTGAACTGATTTTACGGAATTTTAATAAGTAGTCCTGAACGGTCATTTGCGTATCCATTTTATAATGGGAATAAAAAGTAGAATATACCAATTCTTAGTAAACCTGTTCTCAACCAGCAGTTCCTTTTCGGGCTGACTGTATGGAATTATTTCGGTTGTAAATACCTATGACAAGAACAGATGATGTTTCTGGCCTGGTAAAAAGAAATTTAAGAATATTCCAGAACTGAATCAGGCGCCGGGTGGCGCCTGGAAGAGAAGATTAACGCTGTTCGCCTCGGCTGGCAATAACGTTTTGGTCGCAAAAAACGCTTTTTCCATTTGCGCGCCAGGTTTGGTTGTTGAACGGCGTATACCGCTGTTGTCACCATTAAGCACGCCGCCGGACAGTCCGTTTCTGAAGCGATTGCCCGGCGGCGAAGCGGAACGGCTTTATTTCGCTAACGGCGTTGTCCGGGCAGCATCAACGGCAGGCGGAGATTGGTAGTTATCAATATGGTGAGCAATAACTAAAAGCAAGGATGAAACGCCCAAAACAATCCAGCCAATAAGTTCTACAATACGATTAAAAACGTTTTCCATAACTCTACAACAGCAGTGAACCAGACCAGAATGGTACTAAATGACTGAAACAACGCAAGTGGTAGCGGATTATTGTTGCACAACTGGCGTAAAGGTGAGCAATTGCAATTAGTCTAACCCGTCGGCAGGAGCTGGCTGATGCGGAGGTTATGGTGACAAAATTATCTTTCGATAAAGGGGCCGAGAAATGAGTGATGCTATTCGGGTGGGATTAATCGGTTACGGTTATGCAAGTAAAACTTTTCATGCGCCACTGATCAGCGGTACACCGGGAATGACGCTGGCAGCGATTTCCAGCAGTGATGAAAGCAAGGTTCTGGCTGACTGGCCGATGGTGAAGGTGGTGTCGCAGCCAGCGCAACTTTTTCACGACCCAACGCTGGATCTACTGGTTATTCCTACGCCAAACGATACCCATTTTCCGCTGGCCAGAGCCGCGCTGGAAGCGGGGAAGCACGTTGTGGTGGATAAGCCTTTTACCGTGACACTGTCACAAGCTCGTGAGCTTGAGGTTATTGCGAAAGCTACAGGGCGGCTGCTGTCCGTCTTCCATAATCGTCGCTGGGATAGCGATTTTCTCACGGTGAAGGCGCTGATTAATGACGGTTTACTCGGTGAAATCGGCTATTTTGAATCGCATTTTGATCGCTATCGTCCGCAGGTGCGTAATCGCTGGCGCGAACAAGGCGGGCCAGGTAGCGGTATCTGGTACGATCTTGGCCCGCACCTCCTCGATCAGGCGATTAATCTCTTTGGCCTGCCGGTCAGCTTGAGCGTCGATCTGGCGCAATTGCGGCCGGGCTCCCAGTCCACCGACTATTTTCATGCCGTGTTAGCTTATCCACAGCGCCGTGTGGTGCTGCACGGCACGTTGCTGGCAGCGGCGGAAACGGCTCGTTATATTATTCATGGCTCACGGGGAAGCTATGTTAAATATGGCCTCGACCCGCAGGAGGCGCGGCTGAAAAGCGGTGAACGCCTGCCGCAAGAGGACTGGGGATACGATATGCGCGATGGGGTATTGACTCGGGTAGACGGTGAAGAGCGAACCGAAGCGTCGTGGCTCACGCAGCCGGGAAATTATCCCGCATATTATGCCGCCATTCGCGACGCCCTTAATGGCGTAGGTGATAATCCGGTCCCGGCGAGTCAGGCTATCCAGATAATGGAGTTGATAGAACTTGGGCTGGAGTCGGCAAGGCACCGGGCGACGCTGTGCCTGAATTAACGGTACGGCGTGCCTCTCGCTCCTGAAAAGCGCATTCCCCGTCCAGGAACGGGGAATGGCGCGACTATGCGCTTTGCCGTACGTGCGCAATGAGCGCGTTTTTTTCTTGCTGGCTTAAAAACGCCAGTTCCAGGCCATTGATCTGCGCCTGGCGAATCTGCTCCTGACTCAGCCCGGCAGCCGGGGCAGCGACGGTATATTCGTGGATAATATCGACGCCCTGAACGGCGGGATCATCGGTGTTAATACAGGCCAGTACACCCTGTTCCAGGAAGGTTTTCAGCGGATGCTGAGCCAGCGATGGCACGGTGCTGGTCTGAATATTTGACGTCAGGCAGGACTCAATACCGATTCTCTGTGCGGCAAGAAAATCCATCAGCGCCGGATCCTGCACCGCCTTTACGCCGTGACCAATACGTTCCGCACCGAGTTCGCGAATTGCCTGCCAGATGCTTTCCGGTCCAGCCGCTTCGCCCGCATGTACGGTGATACGCCAGCCTGCATCACGCGCGCGGCTAAAGTGGTCGATAAACCGATGTCCAGGGAAGCCGAGTTCATCCCCGGCCAGATCAAGGGCGGTAATGCCTTCACGATGGGCGAGCAGGGCTTCCAGTTCTTCCTGACAGGCCGCTTCACCGAAGGTGCGGCTCAGGATACCGATCAGCCGCGCTTCGACGTTAAAGTCGCGGCTGCCTTCTTTTACGCCAGCGATCACCGCTTCCACAACGCCCGCTACCGGGAGCTGGTGGGTCATTGCCATATAGCGTGGAGAGAAGCGGAGTTCGACATAATGCAGGCCGTTTTGCGCGGCATCTTCGAGGTTTTCATAAGCGACGCGGCGGCAGGCTTCCAGAGAGGCCAGCACTTTCACCCCCCAGTCAAGCTTAGAGAGAAAGCTGACCAGGTCAGGCTCATTGCTGGTGACCTGTACATGTGGACGCAGTGTGTCGAGAGTGGTTGCCGGAAGAGGCAGGTTAAACTGACGGCCAAGATCGAGGATGGTTTGGGCCCGGATATTGCCATCAAGGTGGCGATGGATGTCGGTTAATGGCAAAGTTAAATCAATCATGGGCGCACTCTTTTTAGTTAAAGTGCGCACCATTGTACATCAGAGTCATATCGTCGTCATACTTCACGTTATCTGTATGCCGGCGGTGGCGCGGATAGCCAGGATGAAAATTATTCTGGCAAGGAAATTGTTCATAGCAAAACGCTATTAATCATAGTCAATCCGTATTTAATTTTGCCTGTCAAATTTTCTATAGTCTCCAGTGCTATTTTTCCCCGCGCTGAGTAGCGGGCTATTTTAAAAAGGACTCTGGGAATATGATTTTCACGTTAAAGAAATTCGCGGTACCGCTGGTTGTAGCCAGTACGCTGCTGTTGGCTGCCTGCAAACCGGGAGAGCAGGACCCTAATCATATCAAAGTCGGCATCATGGCTGGCGTTGACCAGGATGTATGGGCGGTGGCGCAGAAGGTGGCGAAAGAGAAGTACAACCTCGACGTTGAGGTGGTGACCTTTACTGATTTCGTTCAGCCCAACGAGGCGCTCAACAATGGCGATCTGGATGTCAACGCTTTCCAGCACAAGCCCTATCTCGACAAACAGATTCAGGAGCGCGGTTATAAGCTGGTTCCGGTCGGCAGGACATTCGTTTATCCGATAGCTGCCTACTCGAAGAAAATCAGCGCGATCGCGCAACTGCCGGATGGTGCGCAGGTCGCGGTGCCGAACGATCCCACCAATCTCGGGCGTTCACTGCTTCTTTTGCAAAAACAGGGGCTTATAAAGCTTAAGGATGGCGTAGGGCTGTTGCCAACGTCGCTGGATATCATTAGCAACCCGAAAAAGCTAAAAATCATCGAGATCGAAGCGCCGCAGCTCACTCGTTCGCTGGACGATAAGCAGATAACGCTGGCGATTATTAACACCACTTTTTCCAGTCAGGTGGGGTTATCGCCGTCGCGTAACGGTCTGATTGTTGAAAGTAAAGATTCACCTTATGTGAATATTTTTGCCAGCCGGATCGAAAATAAAGACAGCGAAAAAGTGAAAAATCTGGTTAAAGCCTATCAAAGCGATGAAGTCGCAACCGCTGCAGAAACACTGTACAAAGGCGATGCGGTTAAAGGCTGGTAGCGTTAAGGTTAAATACAGGATTTTTTGTCGGCCCGGCAAGCGAAGCGCTGCCGGGAAATTACAGAAAAAGACACTTTTTTAGCAATCTGAAGCCGGTAGCTCGCTACCGGCTTTTTATCGCTATTTTTGAATCAAATAGCGGATGGTTGGCCCGTCCTGTTGAATATCAAGTACCGTATAGCCGTGATTTTTCGCATCCAGCGGAATATTGTTAATCGACTGGGGACAGTCGCTGACCACTTCCAGAATCTCGCCTTTCTTTAATGAAGGCAAGGCTTCAAGGGTGGCGATAGCCGGATAAGGGCAGGGTTCGCCAACCATATCAAGGCGATAATCAGGAACGAAAGTTTTCATGCTGTCTCCTTAATGGCCGTTGTGGCAAAGGGTTTCCGGCGGAAAAAACGCTTTTCCCAGACGATAACCAGTATCAGCGCGATCAGTAACAAAAGATAGGTCACCAGCAGGCCGCCGAAAGGGCCAAAGGCCGCCAGAAGGTTGACTTTATCCCAGTGCGTGGCCAGCGCCGGAGAGAGTCCGTCCCAGTAGTATGCGAGGATAGTTGATCCGATAACGTTGCCCAGACCAACCCACCAGTAATGCACCTGGCCCTCTACCGCACGATACATCCAGCCGGTTTCGCAACCGCCTGCCAGCACAATGCCGAAACCAAATAACAGACCGCCGATAACCGCATTCGGCCCCGCCCACATAATTTTCGGTTCCATACCCAGTTGCACGTAGCTGAAGATACCGATAGCGCTGGCGGCCATACCGAAAATAATCGCTTTCGCCATATTGGTGCGACCGGTGATCCACATGTCGCGGAAGGCGGAAGTAAAACAAATTTGCGCCCGTTCGATAAGCAGCCCGAATCCTACGCCAAACAACAGCGCCATACCGAGTTTGGGGTGGTTAGCCGCAGTCAACAGCCCCCAGGCGATCATGGCGAAAAAGACCACCATCCCGTAGCGGAAACGACGTCGAGCCTGGTCAGGTTTTTGCGTCAGCGGTGACGCTTGCGACACTTTCTGCATCTTAACCGGGATACGAAAGACGGGCAGGAGCGTAAAGCGAGCGCCGAACCAGGTGCCGATGGCGGTCGCGATAGCAAAAAACCAGGCGTGCAGAGAAAATTGCGGAATACCGGTGAAGAAGGCGGCCAGATTGCAGCCCATTGCCAGACGGGCGCCGAAACCGGCGATAATCCCGCCAGCGACGGCCTGAAGAATACGAATCCGGCTGCGGGGAAAACGTAGCTTAACGTTATTCGCCCACAGTGCGGCGGCGAAACAGCCGCCAAACATGCCGATAATCATCATGCCATCGATTCGGGTGAGCGGTGTGCCGTCAAGATGAATCAGTTTATAGTAGCCCCATTCTTCACTATGCACGCCGACCAGTTGCAGTAATTGCCCGCCCCAGCGGGTGAATTCACCGGTCACGGCCCAGAAGGTGCCGGTAATGCCGAAGTAGTAGGTGGAGAGAATGCCTGCAGCGATAACAGCGGGAACGGGTGACCAGAATTTAATCATCCATGTTTGTTTGAATTGTTGCCATTTCATGAAAATGCCTCTGAACTCAGAAGGTATTACCCGTAGCGGGTTGAAGAGATGCGATAATACGCTGCTTAGTGCCTAAAAACACTCGACAGGATCAAATTGAACAATAAAGCGCATACCAAAGGCCACTCACTGTTGTTGGTGGCCTTTACAAACCCTGATATCAATCACCGTTTGCGCGATGAGTTAAGCGCTGAACCGTCTCCGCGTTCCTCAGTTAATGCAACCCGCGCAGGGCGGCAATCAACCCTTGTACACCCTTTTCCAGCTTCGCGCGCGGGCACCCGGCGTTCAGGCGGACAAAACCCTTTCCCTCATCTCCGTAGGTGTCGCCGGGCATGATGGCGACCTTCTGCTCCTCAATTAACGCTCTTTGCAGGGAGCGGTCATCAATGGCCAGCGGCCGCAGATCAATCCACGCCAGATAAGTTGCCTGCGGTGGGCGCCAGTTCAGTTCAGGAAACGCCTGATTCAGCTGGTGGGCGATATAGCGCATATTTTCTTGCAGGTATCCACGCAGGGCATCCAGCCAGGGCGCGCCTTCGCGATAGGCAGCAATATGCGCGACCAGCGCCGGCACGGAAGGAGAAGAGAGGCCATCGCGGTTTTTAAGCGCATGTAGATAGCTTTCACGCACGGCGGGATCGTCAATCATCCCGTATGCGCCAGTAAAAGCCGGTATATTGAAGCTTTTCGAGCCGGAAGTGAAGAGCGCCCACGGGCTGCGGGCGACATCGCACCACGGCGTGTGCTGATGCCCGTCCCACACCATATCCATATGGATCTCGTCGCTAATCACTTTCACGCCGTGCTTTTCACACAGCCGTGACAGGATTGCGAGCTCTTCGCCGGTCCACACCTTGCCGGTCGGGTTGTGTGGGCTACACAGCAGCAGTACGGTATTGCGCGGCTCAGCCAGTACCCGTTCCATCTGCGCCATATCGCAGTGCCACTGATTGTTATTGCGCGTTAGCGGAACCGGGACAAGGCGCCGCTGGTTGCTTTCGATGGTTTTATAAAAGGCGTCGTAGGCCGGCGTGTGTACCACGATACCGTCACCGATCTCTGACCACTGGCGAATCATCTCCGCCACCATATAGATAACCGATGGCCCGTAAACAATGACTTCGCGGTCGATTGGGCTATGAAAACGGCTGGCGAACCAATGCGTCACCGCGTTGAGAAATTCCTCGTTTTTCCAGCGGCTATAACCAAAAACGCCGTGCGCCAGCCGTTTGCTGACGGCATCAAGAATGCAAGGCGCGGTGGTGAAATCCATATCTGAGATAGTAAACGGCAACAGATCGGCCGCGCCAAAGCGATCGGCAACATAATCCCACTGCGTACACCAAGTTCCATGACGATCAACCGGTGTTGAAAAATCAAACATCAGAATTTCCTTAATCATCACCCCCTCATGACAGAGGGGGCGGAGCTTATGCCTCGACGGTATTCATCAGGACGGCCATTTCATCTTTCACAGACTGTACCTGCGGGCCAATAACCACCTGCAGGTTGTGCTGGTTAAGCTGCACAACACCGATAGCGCGATTCGCTTTCAGCGCAGCACTATCGACTTTGCTCATATCGTTCACTGACAGGCGCAGACGGGTAATGCAATTATCGAGAGAAACGATATTTTCCGCGCCGCCGAGCGCCGCCAGAATTGCCGGAACGTTATAACCTGATTTTCCGGTGACGCTGGTGACGGCCTTCTCAAATGTACTATGAGTTTCAACATCGCGCCCTGGCGTTTTCAGGTTAAAGCGGGTGATGGCGAAACGGAAGATGCCGTAGTAAACCGCAAACCAGATTGCCGCGACAACCGGTACCATGTACCACCTGGTGGACAGGCCATGGAGAATGCCGAAGACCACAAAGTCGATAATGTTACCGTCGGTGTTGCCGATAGTAACCCCGAGGACAGCCATCATGGTGAAGCCAAGACCGGTCAGCAAGGCGTGGATAACGTACAACACCGGAGCGACAAACAGGAATAAAAACTCCAGCGGTTCAGTGGTGCCGCCAACCACGCAGGCGATGACGCCGGAAATCAACAGCCCCTTAATTTTATGGCGGTTTTCCGGGCGAGCGCAGTGATACATCGCCAGCGCCGCACCCGGCAGACCGCCGAGGAATGCCGGCATTTTTCCTTGTGAAAGGAAACGGGTTGCGCTTTCAGAGAAGCCGTGGGTGGTCGGACAGCTCAGCTGCGCCTGGAAAATAGTCAACGCGCCGCTGACGCTGTGACCGCAAACGTCCATCGTTCCTCCCGCTTCGGTAAAACGAATCAGCGCCACCAGGATGTGGTGCAGGCCGAAAGGGAGGAGTAACCGTTCCCCGGTGCCGAAAATCATCGGGCCAAAATCACCCGCACTATTGATAATGCGGCCGAGAGCATTTATGCCCATAGCGAATACCGGCCATACAAGAGGAATAACGAGGCCGATTAAGCCGAGAACCACGGTGGTAATGATCGGCACAAAACGGGTGCCGCCGAAAAAGGCGAGCGCGTCCGGCAGACGGATAGTGTGAAAACGCTCATGCAGCATCCAGACGATGATCCCGGCGATCACCGCGCCGAGGATCCCGGTGTCGATGGATTGAATGCCAATAATATTCTGAATGTTATGGGCTTTAAGAACAGCAGCATCGGTGGTTGGCAGAATCCCCTTTGCTGTCAGCCAGAAGTTAACCGCGAGGTTCATGACGGCATAACCAACAAAACCAGCGAAAGCGGCAACGCCTTTGTTTTCACGGGCCAGACCCAATGGAATGGCGATACAGAACATCACGGGCAGAAAGCTGAAGGCGAATGAGCCGATTTTACTCATCCACACAAACACCGCCTGTAGCAGCGGCAGATCCAGCCATGGCAGGAGAGTAAGAACATCATGGCTACTTAAAGAGCTGCCGATCCCCAGCATGATCCCGCAAAAGGAGAGGAGCGCCACGGGCAACATAAAGGTTTTCCCTAACTGCTGGAAAAATTCCCACATCGTAATTTTGGTTGCTGTTTTCGTCGTCATAACACGAATCCCGGTTCTTTATGTTATTGGTAGGAGGTAACGTGACGGCAAGATAAAACGTTTTACCTTTTTTTAGTGCGATAAAAATCACATATTCAAGCGATAATAAGGTTTATAAAGAGAGCATGATGATAAAACGTTTTATCGACAGCCAAAGGGAGTCGGCCTGAAGTTATGGCTATCGCGAAGAAAATCACCATTAATGATGTCGCGCAGGCGGCGGGGGTATCGGTCAGTACGGTATCGCTGGTGCTGAGCGGCAAAGGACGTATCTCGTCGGCAACCGGCGAGCGTGTCAATCATGCGATTGAGCAATTAGGCTTTGTGCGTAACCGGCAGGCGGCATCTCTGCGCGGCGGGCAGAGTGGCGTTATCGGCCTGATTGTCAGCGATCTGTCGAAACCGTTCTATGCGGAAATGACTGCCGGATTGACCGATGCGCTTGAGTCTCAGGGCAAAATGGTTTTCCTGACTCAGGGAGGGCATTGTGGTGAAAAAATGCTCCAGCGTTTTGATACCCTGGTATCGCAAGGCGTTGATGGCGTTGTGATTGCCGGGGCGATTGACCAGGGCGCGGAACTGCGCGATCGGGCGGCGGAGGCTGGCATGCCGCTGGTATTTGCTTCCCGAGCCAGCTATCTCGACGATGTCGATCTGATCCGTCCGGATAACATGCAGGCGGCTCAAATCGTCACCGAACATCTGATCCGCCGTGGGCATCAGCGCATTGCATGGCTGGGAGGACAAAGTTCATCTTTAACTCGTGCCGAGCGGGTAGGCGGCTACTGTGCGACTTTGCTGAAATATGGTCTGCCGTTTCATAGCGAATGGGTGATTGAGTGTGATGCGAGCCAGAAGCAGGCGGCAGAAGCGATGACGGCTCTGTTACGGAAAAATCCAACGATTAGCGCGGTGTTATGCTACAACAGCGTGATTGCTACCGGTGCATGGTTTGGTCTGATGCGCGCCGGGCGGCAGAGCGGCGAAGATGGTGTTGAAAGCTATTTTGAACAGCGCGTCGCGCTGGCGGCATTTGCCGAATTACCCGAAGCCGCGCTGGACGATCTGCCGCTGACCTGGGTGATAACCCCTGCGCGTGAAATGGGAAAAAGCCTGGCGGATTGTATTTTACGGCGTATGACAGAGGGGCAGGGAACGGCCAGAAATCAGATAATGTCCCCCCGACTGGTTACCCGGAAATAGCCCCTCGTAAGGGGCTATTCGTTGCTTACTGCTGTGAAGCGGCTGGCGGAACCGCTTCTTGCGGCGCTGCTGGCTCAGATACCGGAAGCCCTAATCCAAACATCCCGGCAAACTCATCCAGCGGCATTTTCTGCCCGTTGAGCGTCACCTGGCCATCAGCGTACTGCAGGCTGGTGGTAATGGCGTTATCTTCCATGGTGGTAATACGGAACATCTGCCCCATAGCCGCCAGGCCTTTCACCTGCTGATCTGCCAGTTTGGCGGCGTCTGCCGGCTGGTAGCCTTCAAGCCCGGCAATTCGGGTCATAAACTCTGTCGCCATCGCTACCGGGATCACCAGCTTGCCGTCGAGGGACTTAACGCTACGATCCACTTCATCCGCCAGGGTTTGCGGCGGCGCGGTGATCAGCGACGGATCTTTCAACAGAACCGAAAGGTTTAAGGTGGTTTCGCCTTTCGCATTGTGCCAGCTCAGCGGCGAAATGGTCAGTGACGGAGTGCCTTTGAGCATCATCGGCAGCAAATTTAAAAACGTTTTTACCAGCGCCTGATTATACAGATCGCGGTTCTGCGCCAGTTGCGGGTCCGCCATCAGCGCCTGCGCTTCGGCATTGTATTTTTGACTGAACTGATGGAAAGCCTGGCCATCAATATTGTCCAGTTTCACGGTTAACCTGCCGCCACCGATATCCTGATTTTGCAGTTTCAGGCTGTTCACGGTGTAATCCAGTTGACTATTAATGCCTTTACCATCGGTGGTCAGCGAAGAATTGCCATCGATTTTCATTCCTTCAAACCGCGCCAGCTCTTTGCCTTCAACGCCAATTGACATCTTTTCCAGCGCGAGGGTTTGTTTGCCAATGCGCTCGTTGAAACTGGTCAATTGGGTCTTGCCATCAGCCTTCAGGTTATTAAAGGTGAACTGGACTTTCTGGTTATATTCGTTGACTGCGTTGATCTGCCCGCTGTCCGCCTCGCCGGTCAGACTGATGGTTTTGCCCTCGCGGTCGGTATCCAACTGGAACTGGCCGCCGCTGAAGGTGACTTTTTCCTCACCGTTGGTGTAATCCAGTGGTTTGAGCACAATTGCGGACTGATTATCGCCATTCCATGCGATACGCGTATCAATGGTGAATGGCGTATCGCCTTTCGCAATATTGAACAGCGCCTTGCTGGTGTCATTGTTGACTAACGTGGTTTTGACGGCAGCCATTGATGGGACGAGATTGCCGTTTCTGAGTGAAGACAGCGGGAAGGGGCCGTGATCGACAACGTCGTCAAAAAGCAGCGATTGCCCGGCGGCGAGCCAGCCGGTCTCTTTTCCGGAAATGGGTTTAACCACCAGTTGCAAATGGCTGCTGAACAGGCCTCGCTGATAGTTTTGGTAAGTCAGCTCCACGCCTGCCTGCGGTAAGCTATTTTGCAACTGGGCATTAGCCTGCTGCACCATAGCAGCAATATGGCTTTCCAGCTGTTTCCCGGTGTACCAGGCTCCGCCTGTCCAGACGACGCCCAGCGCGATGATAACTCCTGCTGCGACCAGCGATTTTTTCATAGTATTTATCCATAAATGAAACCAGGCGGAGGGTACCACCTGGTTGTGTTGTCATGATGGGAAAGTCTGGCAACTGTGGCTAAAAAGTTCAGTATATTACTGGAGCTTATTGAACACGCGCGCCACACGCCCGGAGCCGCTCACCTGCACTGGCGATTCGTTACACGCGATGAAGGCCGATTCGCCCGGCTTCAGCGCCAGACTCTGCTCGCCTTTAGTGATAACCGCTTCACCCTCAACGCAGAACAGAATCGCCGCGCTATCCTGAGCGATAGTGGTCGCCTGTGCCGACAGATCGTGCAGGGAGAAGGCAAAATCATCAACCGGAATCGGGAAATCCAGCGTCGCTCCGTGGGAGACCGGCTGAGTCAGCAGCTCGTTCGCCGGTTTTGCTGCAAATTTGACGTTAGCCACCAGTTCAGGAATATCGATGTACTTTGGCGTCAGCCCCGCGCGCAGGACGTTGTCTGAATTGGCCATCACTTCCAGCGCCACGCCCTGAAGGTAGGCGTGCGGCGTTTCCGCGAACAGGAACATCGCCTCACCCGGATTAAGCCTGACGACATTGAGCAACAACGGAGAGAACAGGCCGCTATCGTCTGGATAGAATTCGGCAATCAGGCGAATAGTCTGCCACGGCTCGCCCTGTTCGTTATCCAGCGCGACCTGCAGGACGCTTAGCGCATGCGTCTTCTGTTCTCCTTTCATATTCAGCAGGCCGGCAAACAGCTTACGCAGATGCTCTTCGTCCGGCTGTGCGAGGAACTGGGCAATAGCCGGATGAGCATCGGCCACTGGCTGCAACAGGTTCACGATCTCGGCAAATTCGCGGAAGGCGTTCATCGCGAGGAACGGCGTCAGGGCGAAAACCAGCTCCGGCTTGTGATTCGGATCTTTATAGTTACGCTCAGCGGCATCAAGCGGGATCCCGGCGGCATTCTCTTTCGCGAATCCCACCTCTGAAGCTTGTTTGTTTGGATGAACCTGAATCGACAGCGGCTGTGAAGCACAAAGAACTTTGAACAGGAAAGGGAGTTCACCGAAGCGCTCAGCCACTTTAGCGCCGAGCAGGGCCGCTTTGTCGCTGTCGATCACTTCGCGCAACGAACGCTGGTGACCGGTAGTATCCAGAATCCGCGAGCTACTTTTCGGATGCGCTCCCATCCACAGTTCGGCCATCGGCAGGTTGTCTGGATTGGCAATTCCATACAGTTCGGTTAAGGCGGTGTGACTTCCCCAGGCGTAGTTTTGCACTGAGTTGATGAGTTTTTGCATTCTCAATCCCTGTTCCACTTGATAATTATTCTCTCTATTAAACCAGCAAACGGGCGATAAGCAACCGGGGAGAAGAAAAAGTCGTCTTTGTCTCAGTTTTTGTTAAAGAATTGTGTAAAATCAACTGACTCGCTTTTCTACGGGCAAATGGAGTGTCTGCCCGAATTATAATCATCCAGGCAGTAAGTGAGAGCACAATGTCGAATAAACCATTTGTATATCAGGATCCTTTTCCACTGAAAAAGGACGATACCGAGTATTATCTTCTCAGCAGTGATTACGTCTCCGTCGCCGAATTTGCAGGCCAGGAGATTCTGAAAGTTGAACCTCAG
>NZ_JBDYQK010000030.1:0-41972 GCF_043832615.1 Klebsiella sp. KE9456 | reverse complement strand
ATCACCAGTGCCGTTCAATGTGGCAACTGTTGAAAAAGGTTCGTCACTTTATGGATACCGTCAGCCCATTCCCCGGTGGAAAGCATGGGCTGGCTAAAGTGTAGCGGTATTAGGATCAGTTATTTAGAGCTATAAATATACCGTGAAATATTATTATGAAAAGCCAGGCTGGCGGCGAATAAACTGGTAATCAGTAAAAGCGACATCACATCAACCGACCACGCCCCAAGATACTCACGGGAAATATTAAAGATAAAATTACCTGGATCCTGCGCAGCAACCTTTTCAATATCCTGTAAATTATAGGATTGAACAATCGACCAACTGGTTAAAGTAAAAAATACTGTGATAATCAACAGTGCACAGATTGTCGCCCGAGGGACTGTTTTTTCAGCATCACGACATTCTTCGCCATAAATAGCCGTTGATTCGAAGCCGATAAAAGAAGCGATAGAAAAAATAAATGCAATCCCAATATTACCATTCAGGAAAACATCCGGATTAAATGACTGAAAGCTAAGTGAACCACTATGTTTTATCAGAATTGCCACATCAAGACACAGGATCACGCCAACTTCGGCGAGCATAAGAACGCCAAGGATCTTACTACCAAATTCCACACGTCGGATACCCAATACCCATCCGACAACAATGAATATAATACTCAGTATCCACCATGGGATCTCCGCGGAAAAGTGTTCACTGACAAACAAGCTGGCAAATAACCCCAACATCGCAATCACCGCAATTTGAATTGCAAAATAGGCGATAAGCGCCACCAATGAAGCGGACGCACCGGCATTTTTGCCTAACCCCATGCTTATATATGTGTAAAAAGCACCAGAATTAGTCACATAACGGCTCATTGCGATAAATCCAACCGAAAATATCATCAGAATGATGCCAGCCAGAATGTAAATTACCGGGATCCCGCCACCGTTTCCGGCAAAGATAGCCACTGGCAACCCGCCGACGACACCGGTCAGCGGTGACGCAGCCGCCACGACGAAAAAAATCAACGCGCCTAAACCAAGACTATTTTTTCTGAGACCAGAATGATTGTCCATGACTCTACCCCTATCGCCTGACTGCAGATGAATAAATATTTTTCTTTCAATCCCCACACTCCATCATTAGCCTGGCCTCCGTTCATTAGATAGAAAAAATCAGACATACAGTCAAATCAACAGCCACAAAACGTCATTTCCTGATGAAAACAATTTTATATGAGCTAAGCGACTGCGCCAGCTCAATTAACCCATACCATAAAAAGAATAATGGCTCTAATATCATGTTGTTGTCATTAGAACCGTACTTTGTCGCAAAAATACAATACCGCTCCGTGCTAATCCATTATCACTATACCGACAGAACGCTGATTGTTGATATATACCATTAATACTTCAAGCAACATCGTTATTGGCTACTGGCGCTCACCCTTGCCACGAACTATTTGTTCGTTCCCGGGGATGCGCTGAGTTTTCGCCTTGATGCAACGCGAATTATTTTACAAATATCAACACAACTCAATGAGATACTACTACTACGAGGTTCATTATGTCTGACAGCACCCGGATCGATTTCATCTACCTTTCCGAACAGGATATGATAAAAGCCGGCGTCACCAATATGAGCGCCTGTGTCGATACAATGGAACAGATGTTTGTTCTGTTATATCGCGGTGATTATCGTATGGCTGGCGCAAACAATGATTCGCACGGTGCCATGGTGACTTTCCCGGAAGACTCCCCGTTTCCTAACATGCCAAAACCCACTGCTGATCGGCGTTTTATGGCAATGCCGGCATATCTTGGCGGGGATTTTTGTACCGCTGGCGTAAAATGGTATGGTTCCAACATCGCAAACCGCGAAAAAAGCCTGCCGCGTTCTATTCTGATGTTTACCCTCAATGACGCTGACACCGGGGCGCCTTTAGCCCATATGTCTGCTAACTTACTGTCTGCATACCGTACAGGTGCCATTCCAGGTGTGGGCGCTCGCTATCTGGCACGTAAGGATTCGAAAACCATTGGCCTGCTGGGGCCAGGAGTCATGGGGAAAACCACTGTCGCCGCATTTATTGCCGTTTGCCCGCAAATCGACACCCTAAAAATCAAAGGACGAGGCCAGAAAAGCCTTAACAGTTTTATTTCATGGGCAAAAGAAAACTACCCACAAATTACCACCATTGAAGTCGTGGAAACTCTCGAAGAAGTCGTTCGCGACTCAGATATCGTGACTTATTGTAATTCAGGCGAAACGGGTGATCCTTCAACCTATCCCATGGTAAAACGCGAATGGGTTAAGCCTGGCGCATTTCTGGCGATGCCTGCCTATTGTAATATTGATGAAGGAATGGAGCAGGCCGACGTGCGTAAAGTCGTCGATAATACCGGCCTGTATAAAGCCTGGTATGAAGAAGTCCCCAAACCGGCACATAAATATATCCCGGTCATTGGCGTTCGGTTTATGGATATGCTCGATGAAGGGAAAATGACTGCCGAGCAAATTGAAGATATCGGCAAAATTATCGCGGGAGATGCGTCGGCCCGTAATAATGATGAAGAGATAATCATTATGTCCGTCGGCGGTATGCCCGTTGAGGACGTCGCCTGGGGCACAGTAATATACCGCAACGCTCTCGCCAAAAATATTGGCGTGAAACTGAATCTTTGGGAAACGCCAGTTCTTAGTTAAATCACAGACAAGGGAGGCGATTTAAATTGTCTCTCTTGTCATAACATTTTTACTCTCTAACGGATAAAAATCATGCCACAAATCATTAAAGTCAACAGCGGTTCACCCTTTGAAGCTGAAGCCAGTTATTCACGTATTGTTGCTGTCGATAACTGGATTTATGTCTCCAATACTGCGGGACGCAATCCACAAACTAAAATCATTTCCGATGACATCACTGAACAAACGCATCAGGTTTTCGCTAATATTGAAACGGCACTGGCGGCTGTGGATATAAAACTGGCGGATGTCATTTTTTCCCGAGTGTATATTCAGGATCCAAACGATATTCCCGCTGTTATCCCGATTCTTGGACATAAATTTCGCGGCATCAATCCGGCAACAACAATAACCTGCCCACCACTTGGCAGCTCAATTTATAAAGTTGAGATCGAAGTGACCGCATATCGCAATGCGTCAACCGCAGATGTGAAAACGATCACTGTCGGCTCATAAATAGTGATCGCGATGTAACGATCAATACCGAAAAGTTTATTATCTAAGGATTCCCCCTTATGGCTCCGAAAATCGCCCCTGTTCGTACCTCCGACCAACTTCCCTCGTCAACTACGGTTGTCGTTATTGGCGGTGGCATTGTTGGGCTGACGGCAGCATTAACACTGGCCGAGCGCAATATTAGCGTGGTTGTACTGGAGAAAGGACATCTCGTCGGGGAACAATCATCGCGAAACTTAGGCTGGGTTCGAAAAACCAGCCGAAGCGCCGATGATATTCCGCTGGCTCAAGCGGCCGATCGTCTCTGGTCTACGATGGCTGAACGCGTAGGATGCGATGTTGGCTATCGCCAGGCCGGGATCATGTTCATTGCGCGCAACGAAGCGCAAATGGCGATGCATGAAAACTGGCTGAATTCAGTGCGCGATCTCGCGTTAGATTCTCGCCTGCTCAGCGCGCAACAGATAGCCAATCTGGTTCCAGGCGGTAAAGGGCAATGGCGAGGGGGTATCTATACCGCATCAGACGGGCGGGCGGAACCCACACTGGCTGGCAGCGCGATGGCCAATGCGGCAATCGCCAAAGGCGCAACCATTATTGAAAACTGTGCAGTGCGTAGCTTATCAACCTCCGGTGGAAAGGTGAGTGGTGTCATCACTGAGAAAGGCGAAATTCAGTGTCAGCACGTGCTACTGGCGGGTGGGTTATGGTCGAGACGTTTTTTAGGCAACCTCGGTGTATCGCTGCCGACCCTGCCGCTCATTTGCTCGGTATTACGAACACGCCCGATGGAAGGCCCGAGCGAAATTGCTGTCGGCGCACCTGATTTTTCCTTCCGTAAACACCGGGATGGCGGATACATTATTACTCAACGTGGCGCCCTTGATGCCCCTCTGTCGCTTGACCATATCCTGACGGGGCTACGCTACGTCCCCCAATTGCGTAGCCAACGCGGCATGCTGCGGGTCTCATTAGGGAAATATTTCTTTAAAGATTTAGCGCTGTCCCGCCGCTGGGGAAATCACCGTATTTCGCCTTTCGAACGTGTCCGCACCATGGATCCACCAGCCAATATGGCGCTAAACAACGAAGCGATGAATAATCTCAGAGCGGCCTGGCCTGCTTTCGAAAATGCCGTGATTGAAGAAGCCTGGGCAGGAATCATTGACGTCACCCCGGATTCAAACCCGGTCATTGGACATGTTGATAAAATTCCAGGGCTGACATTAGCCACCGGTTTTTCCGGTCATGGCTTTGGGACATCGCCAGCAGCGGGCCAACTGGCGGCAGATCTCATCACCGGGAGCACGCCACTGATAAACCCTGCGCCATATCGGTTTTCCCGGTTTTAAACACCAACAATGGCCTCATGCGCCCCGTTTCAGGATATATGCCCTGTTTCGGGGCAACGCCCTTCTCTTCTCCGGCCATTTGTGATCACGGATAATGCCATCGCTTTCTCAATAATCTTCGTTAATACAAACACCTGGATAGGAAAGTGTTTCTATTTGTTAATATCATCGTGTAATACGAAGCAAATCAATTTTTGGTATGGAACATGCATCTTGTTTTTTGACCTGAATCAAAAAACTGGAGTTAACATGTCACAGTTAACAAGTGCTCTTAAGCCTAAAGGTATTCATCCGCTACAGC
Organism: Klebsiella sp. KE9456; assembly: GCF_043832615.1. Lineage (NCBI taxonomy): Bacteria > Pseudomonadati > Pseudomonadota > Gammaproteobacteria > Enterobacterales > Enterobacteriaceae > Klebsiella > Klebsiella sp. KE9456. Next base: position 37,127 of record NZ_JBDYQK010000030.1, on the reverse strand, counting down.
CTCACTTTGTTGCCTGTGGAAATGACAGCTATAAAGAGCACGTCTTAAACGACGATAGAATTTCTCATTTTTATACTTTCAAAGTTACAGGCAAAGAAAATCAGACACTTGCCGTGCCTGATGGGTGTACAGATATCGTTTTTGATTGTGATGAGCATTCTCGTGGCGCACGTATCTGCGGCACCACATTAACCACACACTCTACGGAATTTAAGGCCGGACATGAGTATTTTGGGGTGCGCTTTCTGCCTGGCATCGTCCCCGGTTTTAGCGATCTTTCCGCCGAAGATCTCGCCGATAAAGAGATCAACATCCTTGACTCGCTGAGCAATGCGCAAAATTTGATCGAAGAGATAACATCATGCACCAGTTTCATGCAAAGAACGTCGCTCTTCCAGTCTAAGTATGCCCCACATCTGATCCGTGACATTTCAGATATCACCAAATATATGATTCAAACTATTCAGCAATGCAAAGGCGATATTCGCATTGAAGAACTGCAACGCCTGACTGGCTACAGTTGCCGAACCATCCAACGCATGTTCAGGCAGGATACCGGTCTGTCGCCGAAAACATTCTGCCGGTTAATCAGATTCCAAATCGCTATCGGCTTGATCAGTACAAACAAGAAACTGTCTCTTTCATCGCTTTCACTGGATCTCGGATACAGCGATCAATCACATTTTCTGCGTGAATTTAAGTCGCTGAGCAATATGACGCCCGGAGAATATAAAAGTTATGCCTCGAACATCAAACTACCTATGGATGATTATCTCTTTGCACCGCCAGCAGAGTCCAAAAACCTCTCAACTCGCCGCTATGGAAACCACACCAACACCTTATTATGAACTCGCCATCAGGGGGATTTTCCCTACATAAATGCCGCAGGATATCTCTCCTGGCGAATGACATCAGCGTTCTTCGTTATCTTCATGGCCCAGGTTTTCTTAGACCTGAACCCGCCTTCATTCACTCCACTTCGGTCTGGCCACCGTATTCTTCTTCAGGAGATCACGAAACGCTTTCAAAAAAGGTTCATTGCTGCGCCCGCGTTTGCATATCGCCGAGAATGGCGACTGAAAACCAAACTCATTAGGCAATAATACCCGCAGCCGATTCTCTTTAATCCACGGCCAGGCGTAATGCTCTGGAAGATAACCGATATATTTCCCCGACAGAATCAACAGCAGCTGCGCATCCACCGTTTCAACGGTGGCGCTGCCCTTGCTGAATCCACGCCGCCGCAGGTCGCTGGTGTTCCAGTAACTGCGTGTTACCAGCGGGCACTGGCTGATCTGATCTTTGTCCAGTTGTCGGCTGAAGAACATCGGATGCAGATCGCTACAGTAGAGCCAGTGCTGCTCGCGATACAGCGGTTCGCTGATAATGTTATGCACCTGCGAGTTATAGCTGCCAATGGCAAGATCGATCTGGTTATTCAATACGCCGTTAAGCTGTTCCGCCGGGGTACGGATAATCAGCTTGATATGCACATTGGGGAACTTATCGCTAAAGCTGCGTAGCACCACCGGCAGCGACAGCGCGGTTTCGGTTTCGATGGAGTCGAGCACTGAGATACAAATCGTTCCACTGTGCTCGCCTTTTAGCAGCGCCGACTGGCGCTCCAGCTCGTTCAGTTCACTCAGTACGCGGATCGCCTGCTGCAAAAAATGCTGGCCCTTCTCGGTCAGGGCAAAACCGCCGCGTCCGCGCTGACACAGGCTAAAACCAAGCTGGCTTTCCAGTTGCGACATCGCATTGCTGATCGCGGATACAGAGATCCCCAGCTCCTGCTGGGCCCGGTTATAGCTCTCAAGACGGGCCACCGTCTCGAAAACCTGTAGCTGTCGAATATTTAGCGTGGCGTCATTAAGCATGGCGTTTAGTTCACAAATAAATGAACTGAGTATTTACGGCAGACGATGTAAAGTCCAGCACATCTTTCGCACAATCCCTGCTGTTGAGTTTTGTATGTCAGATTCAGGAGCAGAAATGGATAACGTCTTTCATCAACCGCAAGGTGGCAACGAGATGCCGCGCTTTGCTGGCCGCGCAACAATGATGCGTCTGCCATTTATTGAAAATTTACAGGGACTTGATGCAGCATTCGTCGGCATTCCGCTGGATATCGGAACGTCCCAGCGCTCAGGGACGCGCTACGGACCACGCTATATTCGTAACGAATCAGTCATGATTCGTCCATACAACATGGCTACCGGCGCGGCCCCCTTTGATTCACTGTCGGTAGCGGATATCGGTGACGTAGCGATTAACACCTACAGTCTGCTGAAATCCGTGCAGATCATCGAAGATTACTACACTGGTTTAAATAGTTTCCCGCTGATTCCCCTGACGCTGGGGGGCGACCACACCATCACCCTGCCGATCCTGCGCGCGCTGACCAAAAAACATGGTCCGGTCGGCCTGATTCATGTTGATGCCCATACCGATACCAACGATGAGATGTTCGGCGAAAAAATCGCCCACGGCACCACCTTCCGCCGCGCCGTCGAAGAGGGGCTGCTGGACCTTAAACGCGTCGTCCAGATCGGGCAGCGTGCGCAAGGCTACGCTGCCGGTGACTTCCAGTGGGGCGTCGATCAGGGCTTTCGTCTGGTGCAGGCGGAGCAATGCTGGCACAAATCCCTGGCACCGCTGATGGCGGAAGTTCGCCAGCAAATGGGCGAGGGTCCGGTCTATCTCAGCTTTGATATCGACAGCCTCGATCCCATCTGGGCGCCCGGCACCGGCACCCCGGAAGTGGGCGGCCTGACGTCGATTCAGGCGCTGGAGATTGTGCGCGGCTGCCGCGGCCTGAACCTGATTGGCTGCGACCTCGTTGAAGTCTCCCCGCCCTATGACATCAGCGGCAACACCGCGCAGCTGGCCGCCAACCTGCTGTATGAAATGCTCTGCGTTCTCCCCGGCGTGAAATATGAATAGAGGATAAACCATGCAGCTCAACGTCTTTCGCACGCTGTGGGGCGTCACCACCCCGTGGCAGCAAACGGTTAGCGAACTCAAAAGCGCCGGCTGCTGCGGCATTGAAGCGCGAGTCCCGCTTAGCGCAGAAGAGCAGCAGACGCTGGGTCGGCGGATTGAAGCGTCGGCGCTCCAGTATATCGCCATCGTGTTTAGCGGCGGCGGCGTCATTCCGGCTCAGTCGGAAACGCCGGCGCAGCATCTGGAACGTTTAAAAGAACGATTTGCGGCGGCGAAAGCGTTGAATCCTCGTTTCGTCAACCTGCTGGCCGGTAATGATCGCTGGCCGCTGGCGCAGCAGGTCGATTTTCTCGGTAAGGCTCATGAGCTGGCCGCCGAGTATGAGCTGACCTGCAGCTTTGAAACCCATCGCGCCACGTCGCTGTATAGCCCATGGCTGACGCTGGAGATCATTCAGCAACTGCCGCAGTTGCGCTTTACCGCGGATATCAGCCACTGGATTGTCGTGAGCGAGCGCCTGCTCGATGACCCCTGCGATGATTTCAGCACCTTTATTGAACGGGTACACCATATTCAGGCCCGCGTCGGATATGACCAGGGGCCGCAGGTGCCGCATCCCGCCGCGCCGGAATACCAGGCTGCCCTGCGGTTTCAACAGCGTTTCTGGCAGCAGATCTGGCAATCGCAACGCCAGCGTGGCTACCAGCACACCACGCTGACGCCGGAATTTGGCCCCGATGGTTATTTGCATCACCTGCCGTTTACCAACGTTCCGGTGGCCGATCTCTGGTCGCTGAACGCCTGGATAGCCCAGCATGAACAGCAGCATTTTGTTGAATTTACCTCGCTAACTGAATAAGGAACTGCCGAAATGACCGCCGCAAAAAGTGCTTTTACTGAATTACCGATAATAGATATCAGCGATCTGGCCTGCGACGATCCCGCCAAACGCCAGGCGGTGGCCGACACCATCGGCCGGGCCGCCCGTGACGTCGGCTTTTTCTACATTACCGGTCACGGCATTGCGCCCGAATTGATCGCCGGGATCCGCGCGGCGGCAAAACAGATTTTCGCCCTGCCGATGCAGCGCAAGATGGCGTACTACATCGGCCAGTCAAAAAGCCACAAAGGTTATGTCCCCGAGGGCGAAGAGATTTACGGCTCCGGCAAACCGGACCATAAAGAGGCGTTCGATATCGGCTTCCAGGCCGCCGACGATCACCCTCTGGTCATTGCCAGAACACCGCTGATTGGCGCCAACGAGTGGCCGGATGTCCCGGAGTTTAAATCCCGGGTGCTGGCCTACTATGATGCGGTATTCGCACTCGGGCATCGCTTGTTTGATGCCTTTGCTCTCGCCCTCGGTCTGCCGGAAGGCTATTTCCGTTCCATGGTCACCTGCCCGCCTTCGAAACTGCGCCTGATCCACTACCCCTTTGACGCCAGCGCCGAAGATGTTCCCGGTATTGGCGCACATACCGACTACGAGTGTTTCACTCTACTGCTCGCCGACCAGCCTGGCCTCGAAGTGCTGAATGAAGATAGCAACTGGATCGACGCCCCACCGCTGAAAAGCGCCAGCGGAGAAGAGGCTTTCGTGATTAATATCGGCGACATGCTGGAAGTGTTGAGCGCTGGCACATTTGTTGCAACAGCCCACCGGGTACGCAAGGTGCCGCAGGAACGCTACTCCTTCCCGCTGTTTTTCGCCTGCGACTATCACACGCTGATTCGCCCCCTTCCGGGCTTCCTCGAAGCAGGCGAAGCCAGCGAGTATCAGGAACTGAGCATCGGCGAACATATGTGGAGCCAGGCGCTGCAGACTTATCGCTACCTGCGCGAGAAAGTCACCAGAGGTGAGCTCCAGCTCCCCGAACGCGCCCGCGGCACCAATACATTTGGTCATCTGAAAAAACAAGCGCAACAAAAAACCGTTAACAACCCGTGAGAACCCGTGAGGATAAATGATGAAACAAACGCTAAAAAAACTCTCGCGCCGTGTGGCGTTATCCATCGCCGTCACTGCTTGTTTTTCACCGCTCACTCAGGCGGCTGAGTTGCTGACCAACGGCGTATTTAAAGTCGGTATGGAAGTGACCTATCCGCCGTTTGAGTCCTACGACAGCAATAACAATATCGTCGGTATCGACCCGGAGTTCGCGACGCTGATCGCCGAACATCTGAACGCCAAACCGCAGCTTATTGACACGAAATTCACCAGCCTGATTTTAGGCATCGGTAAAAAATATGACGCGGTGATCTCCGGAATGTACGTCACCCCGGAACGCCAGAAGCAGGCGGATGCCATCCCTTACGCGTTGTCCGGCGCATCGATTATCGCCCTGAAAAACAGCCCCATTCAGCCGAAAACGGAAGATGAGCTATGCGGCGTGAAGGTGGGTCTGCAACAGGGAACAGCCTGGGTTTCCAGCCTGAAAAAACACTCCGACGACTACTGCCTGAAAAACGGTAAACCGGCCATCAGCATTCAGGAATACCCGACCGCGCCTGAAGTCTCCCAGGCGCTGTTATCAAAAAATATTAACGCCCAGTTAGAAATCGCCCCGGCGGCGCAAATTATTGTCGGGAAAAGCCGTGGTCGCCTGGTAATCAGTTCGAGCCGCCTGGTTTATCCATTACCGCTGGGAATTTACGTCGCCAAAGGCAACACCGAACTGGCCGAGGCCATTAAATCAACGTTAGCCGCCCTTAAAGCCAACGGCAAATATGACGCCATCATCAAGAAATACAACTTAGAAAGCATCAATTAATACAATAAAGAAACAGGAGTCGGTATGGAGTTCGATTGGGGATACTTTTTCTCATTATTTAGCTTTGGCGCATTCTGGCAAGCATGTGTAACCGTTATCGCGGTCAGTTCGCTGTCCTGGTTTATTGGCCTGATATTAGGTTTTCTTTTAGCCTGCGCCAAGCTCTCCGGCCCGCGCTGGCTAAAAGTTCCCGTCGAACTCTATATTTGGTTTTTCCGCAGCGTACCATTGATGGTATTACTGGTCTTTGTCTATAACCTGCCGCAGCTATTTCCGGTCACCCAGCCGCTGCTCGGTATTCCATTTATTGCCGGACTGATTTCAATGACGGTGACCGAAGCGGCCTATATGGCGGAAATCCATCGCGGCGGCCTGCTTTCCGTCGCCAAAGGGCAAAGCGAAGCCGGGCATGCATTAAGTTTTAGCTTTATCGGTATTCAGCGCTTAATTATTATCCCGCAGGCGTTTCGCATTTCGCTGCCTACGCTGATTAACGAATATATCACCATCATTAAACTTAGCTCGATCCTGTCGGTGATTTCACTGCCGGAACTGCTGCTTACCGGCCAGCGTCTGTACGCGCAGAATTTCCTCGTGATGGAGACGCTGCTGGCGGTCGCCATCTATTACGTTATGGTGGTCACCGTCTTTAGCTGGCTTTTCCGGGCGCTGGAAAACCTGCTGGATATTCAGCGCAAACGTCCGCAAACGCTTAATGACAGCGAATGCGAAACCCTGCGCCAGAAGCTGAAACCGCCGGTACAGGGGCAAAAGGCGCAGCCCGCCAGCGGCAATCCACCGGCGCTGGATTTGCACGCCATCAAAAAGTCCTGGGGCCAGCATGAGGTGCTGAAAGGTATTGATCTGAAAGTTGAAAATGGCGAAGTGATCAGCATCATCGGGCCGTCAGGTTCCGGCAAAACCACCCTGATCCGCACCATTAACGCCCTTGAAACCATTGATGCCGGCGAAATTATTCTGTATGGCGAAGATTACCTGAAGGGAGCCTCCATTGTTGATAAGCAGCAAATGCGCGCTGGCGTACGCCGCATCGGCATGGTGTTTCAGGGCTTCAACCTGTTCCCCCATCGCACGGTGCTGGATAACGTTATGCTCGCCCCGCTGTATCACAAACTGCTTGATCGCCCGGTGGCCAGAGAGCAGGCGCTGTGGCTGCTGGATCGCGTCGGTCTGCTGGCCCATGCCGAAAAATATCCGTATCAGCTCTCCGGCGGCCAGCAGCAGCGCGTGGCCATCGCCCGCGCCCTGGCGCTCAAGCCCGATATCATGCTGTTCGATGAACCGACTTCGGCGCTGGATCCGGAGCTGGTTGGCGAAGTGCTGAAAGTAATTCAGTCCCTCGCCCGTGACGGCATGACGATGTTGATCGTGACCCATGAGATGGATTTTGCGTTATCGATTTCTGACCGGATCGTGATGATGGAAAATGGCGTGGTGCAGAGCGATATGCCGCCGCAGCGTATCCGTAACGGCGCCGCCGATCCGTCCTTGACCCGCATTCGTGAATTTATGGGAGTGCAATAAATGGCAACTGAACTGGAATTACGCCAGCAACTGGCCGCCGCCTATCGTCTGGCGGCGCTGTTCGGCTGGGAAGACACGCTCTATACCCACTTCTCCGTGCGCCTGCCCGGCGGCGGCGAGCCGCGTTTTTTGATTAACCCCTTTGGCATGATGTTTGATGAAGTCACGGCCAGCAATCTCATCGTCGTCGATATGCAGGGCAAGGTTGTCGAGGGCAGCGCCCCGGCAAACTCGGCGGGTTTTACTATTCACAGCGCGGTCCATATGGCCCGCGAAGACGCCCATTGCGTTATTCATACCCACACGCTGCCGGGGATGGCGGTCGCCGCCTGTAAAGATGGCCTGCTGCAGCTTAACCAGATCAGCACCGAGTTTTATCAACGCGTCGGCTACCATCCCTATGAGGGCGTGGCGTTCGATCTCGATGAACGCGTACGGATCCAGCAGTCGCTCGGCGACAATATCGCCATGATCCTGCAAAGCCACGGCCTGCTGTCGGTCGGGCGCACCGTCGCCGATGCGTTTTACATCATGTACTATCTGAATCGCGCCTGCGAGATCCAGATGGCCGCCGCGCAGCTGGCGCCGCTCAGTCCCATTCACACGATCCCGGAGCATTTGAGCCAGCACGCCTGCGAGCAGCTTATGGGGGTTGAACATGAACGCCAGTTAGTGTGGCAGGCGTGGCTGCGCCGCCTCGATCGTCTTGATACTGCTTATAAAAACTGATGCCTATGACTCAATTAACTATCGTCGTGGATTGTAACGATCCTCAGTATGCCGGAGAAATTTGCGCGGCATTGAACGCATTCCCCCAGGTGAAGGCGGTTCTGCCCGCCGATCCCACCGCCCGCGAGGCGCAATACGCCTGCTGCTGGTTTCCCGATCCGCAGCTATTGGTTCACTCGCCTCAGTTGCAATTGATCCAGGCCGCGTCTGCCGGGGTCGATCATTTGCCCGCCAGCGTCTTTGCCAGCGACGTGCCGCTCTGCCGGGTGGTTGACGAAGATTTTCGCCACGGCATGTTTGAATATGCCCTGTGGGGCGTGCTTTGGTTTCAGCGCCGCTTCGATCGGGCGCTGGCCCACCAGCGCGAGCGCGTCTGGAAGATATATCCGCAGCGTGCGGCGACCGATTATCACGTTGGCGTGATGGGGCTCGGTGAAATTGGCGGCTATATCGCCACGCAGCTTGCCGGGCTGGGATATCAGGTTTCCGGCTGGGCGCGCAGCGAAAAATCCCTTGCGGGCGTGCGCTGCTATCACGGAGAGGCGCAGGCCGGTGAATTTCTTGGTCAACTGGATGCGCTGATCAACGTTCTGCCGTTAACGGAACAGACGCGAGGCATTCTCGCCCGGCCTTTACTGGCGCAACTGCCCGATGGCGCTGCGCTAATTAACTGCGGCCGCGGCGAGCATATGGTCAATCAGGACGTTCTCCAGGCGCTGGATAGTGGAAAATTATCCGGCGCAGTGCTGGATGTGTTCCCCGTCGAACCGCTGCCGCAGGATGATCCGCTATGGCAACATCCGCAGGTGGTGATCACCCCACATATGGCCTCCATGGCGCAGACTGAGGTGATTGTCCGCCAGCTACTGGACAACATTCAGCGTCTGCAACAGGCGCTGCCGCTGAAAAATCGTGTTAACAAACAGAGCGGTTATTAACCCGGAAAACGTCAATAGCATCTTATTCACTGCTACGCTTAATGGTCTGTTCGACAAAAAATAAGGCTATCAGCATGAATATTAATTTATCGGGGAAAACCGCACTGATCACCGCCTCCAGCGGCGGTATTGGTTTCGCCATCGCCAAAGGACTGGCAGCCAGCGGGGCGGAAGTCATTATTAATGGTCGTAGCGAGCGTAGCGTGAGCGCGGCCATCGCCCGTTTGCAAAATGACGTTCCCGGCGCGAAGCTGCGCCCGGCCATTGCCGACCTGAGCAGCGCCGAAGGCGTCAGCCAACTGGTGCAGGCGGTAAACGGTGTCGACATCCTGGTTAATAACGCCGGTATTTACGGCCCGCTGGATTTCTATGCCACCGACGATGCGACCTGGGAAAACTACTGGCAAACCAACGTGATGTCCGGGGTTCGCCTTTCCCGCGCGCTGCTCCCGGCGATGGTGCAAAAAGGCTGGGGCCGGGTAGTGTTTATCTCTTCGGAATCGGCACGCAATATTCCAGCGGATATGATTCATTACGGAGTCACGAAAACCGCTCAGCTATCGCTGGCCCGCGGGCTGGCGAAGTTTGTCGCCGGTAGCGGCGTCACCGTTAACAGCGTGCTGCCGGGACCAACCATCTCCGATGGCTTTGCCGAAATGATGAAAGACGAAGTCGCGAAAACCGGAAAATCGCTGGAACAACTGGCAAAAGAGTTCGTGATGGCGAACCGCCCGAGTTCGGTGATTCAGCGTGCGGCCTCGGTAGATGAAGTCGCCAATATGGTGGTTTACGTCTGCTCGACTCAGGCCTCCGCGACCTCAGGCGCGGCGCTGCGCGTGGATGGCGGCGTGGTGGATGATATTGTGTGACAAGCTGCGCCCAACCGCAGATTAGCGGTCGGGCGCTTTCCATATCTCTTTTCTGCTCCCGGGAAGCCAGGAGAATCATTCTCGCCTGCGACCTGCACGCTCCGGTTATTCCACGCATACCGTGTCCAGACTGACGGCGACCATTTGCGGCAGCAGAGAGAAGATTTTAACCTTTTAATACTCTCTGCCTGCCGACCAGCAACACGACCAGCGCCACCACAACCGGCACCAGCGAGCCCCACAGCACGGCATTCCAGCCGAAAAGGTTCATCAACGCCCCCGAAGAAAATGAGCCAATCATCATTACGCCGAATACAATAAAATCATTCAGCGATTGCACCTGGGTTTTCTCTTCCGGACGATGAAAATCCATAATCTGCGCCGACGCGCCGGTAAAACCAAAGTTCCAGCCGATACCCAGCAGGATCAGCGACAACCAGTAGTGCATGACATCGATACCGGCCAGGCCAACCATCACCGACAGAACCAGCAGTATTAACCCGGCCGCGTTAATACGCCGGGCTCCGAAGCGGCTGATTAACCTACCGGTGAAAAATCCGGGGCCGTACATGGCGATCACATGCCACTGAATACCGAGATTCGACGCCTGCTGCGAAAGACCGTGCATATGCATGGAGAGCGGGGCGGCGGTCATCAGAAAGTTCATCACCATGTAAGAAACCGCGCCGCTAAACACCGTCCGGGCAAAGCCCGGCTGGCGCACAATCTCCCTCAGCGGACGCCCGCCGGATTTCGTCTGCGCAACCGGCACCGCGGTTTTTACCCCCAGCAATACCAGCGCCGATATTGCCGCCACCCCGCCCTGGGCGATAAACGTCATCGCAAAAGTATGCGGCGGCCACAGATTCATCGTACCGGTCACCAGCATCGGGCCAATCACCCCGGCCGCCACGCCGCCCCCCATCACCAGCGAGAGCGCCCGCGCGCGGCGTTCGTTGCTGACGCCGTCGGCGGCGGCAAAACGGAATGACACCGCCACTGCCGCATAGGCTCCGCCTAAAAAAGCCGCCAGGCAGAACAGCCAGAATGAGCTGACAACAACCGCCAGCGCCGCCGTCAGTCCCGTCAGAATACCGGCTCCCGTACCGGTCATAAAAACCGTTTTGCGCCCGCGCCTTCTGGCCAGCGCGCCAAACGGCAAAATACAGGCCGCCATTCCCAGCACAAAAATGGTGATGGGTAGCGTCGACAGCGTCGGATCGGGCGCGATTGCGTTACCGACAATCGCCCCGGTAGCGTAAAACACCACCGAGTTCGCCCCCGCCAGCGCCTGTGCCGTGGCCAGGCGAACGATATTTTGGTTTTGCTGCCTGATGGGCAGGGCTAGCTCAGCGCTCATAAATTCCCTTTCTATATCAGTGTGTTATCTGGTCGTGAATCCGCCATTTCTGCTTCAGCACATTCTTGTCCTGGCTCTCCAGCCACTGATTGACTTTCTCCAGCAACTGCGGATTATCTTTATTCATCATATAGACTTTAAAGCTGCGGGTTCCGGGAAACGGCGTCTCGTTAGCCACGCAAAAGACCCCCGGTTCATTACTTTGATAATAAACACCTTCAATTAGATCGGTGACCATCATATCCGCCGTTTTCCGCCGCAGCGCTTCCAGGTTATCGACGTTATTTTTCACCCGAATAATCTGCGCATGCTTGATATGTTCATCGACAAAGCTTTGGTTGGTGCCGCCTGGATTGACAACCACTTTCACATTTGGCTGGTCAATTTTCTCCAGGCTGCCAAGTGCGGGGGCCGCCGCACAGTTGGCCAGCGCAATCTTGCCATTCGGCACTACCGGCTTGCTTAAGGCGAAATCTTTTGCCCGCGCCGGGGTTGCCGTTACGCCGCCCATGGCGATATCAAATTTGTCGGCTTTCAGGTCAGCGGACAGCGTCGGCCAACTGGTCTGCACGAAGCTCACCTTCAGCCCAAGACGCTTGCCGAGATCTTTCGCCATATCAACGTCGTAACCCAGTAACTCCCCGGCTTTATTGTGAAACGCCAGCGGCGCGTAGTCTCCCGGCACGCCGACCTTGAGTACGCCGCTTTGTTCGATGCTGTTCATGTCACGGGCCTGAGCGCCAAAGACGATGACGGCGATGGTGAAAGCGATACCTGACTTCAACTTCATGTTTTTATCCTTGTTCAAATGAGAACGTTTTCTGATGAAACCGCGTCGCCAACGGCTTCTGTTTGTTAGTCATCACATCTTTAATCATGGAAGCCGTCAATACTCATGACGGAAAAATCGCCAAATGGCAATCTTCACAGGACATAAAAAGCCCGCAACCTGTATTGAGGATTGCGGGCAGTATTTATTCATCAGGGACGTAACGGCGGTTCGCTCAGAACAATCCCAGCGGCGCGCTACCGTAGCTGACCAGCAGGTTTTTCGTCTGCTGATAAGCATCAAGCGCCATCTTATGCGTTTCCCGCCCTACGCCAGACTGCTTGTAACCGCCAAAGGCCGCATGGGCCGGATAGATATGGTAGCAGTTGGTCCACACCCGACCGGCCTTAATACCGCGCCCCATGCGATACGCCAGGTTGGTATCCCGCGTCCACACCCCGGCCCCAAGACCAAATTGGGTCTGGTTGGCAATAGACAGCGCCTCTGCTTCATCTTTAAATGTCGTGACGCCGATAACCGGGCCAAAAATCTCCTCCTGGAAACTACGCATATCGTTACGCCCCTGAATCAACGTTGGCTGAATATAGAAGCCGTTATCCAGCTCAGCGGAGATCGTGGCGCGTTCGCCGCCAGTGAGGATCTTGCCGCCTTCATCGCGCGCAATCTTGATATAAGAGAGGATCTTATCAAACTGCTGGCGCGACGCCTGCGCGCCGATCATGGTGTCGGTATCGAAGGGATCGCCGCGGCGAATTTGCGCGACTTTCGCCATGACGCGCGCCATAAAGGGTTCGTAGATAGACGCCTGGATCAGCGCGCGGGACGGACAGGTGCAGACCTCTCCCTGGTTAAAAAAGCCCAGAACCAGGCCTTCGACCGCTTTCTCGATAAACTCCTCTTCGCCTTCCATCACGTCAGCGAAGTAGATATTCGGCGATTTACCGCCCAGCTCCACGGTACAGGGAATAATATTCTCCGCCGCGCAGGCCATAATATGGCGTCCCACCGGCGTCGAACCGGTAAAGGCGATTTTGGCAATGCGTTTACTGGTTGCCAGCGCCTCGCCAGCCTCTTTACCAAAGCCCTGCACCACGTTGAGTACGCCCGGCGGGAACAGATCGCCAATAATCTCCAGCAGCAAGGTGATGCTTAGCGGCGTCTGCTCGGCGGGTTTCAGCACCACGCAGTTGCCTGCCGCAAGGGCCGGAGCCAGCTTCCAGGCCGCCATCAGCAGCGGGAAGTTCCACGGAATAATTTGCCCGACGACGCCCAGGGGCTCATGGAAGTGGTAGGCCACCGTCGTTTCATCGATCTCCGCCGTGCTCCCCTCCTGCGCGCGCAGGCAACCGGCAAAATAGCGGAAATGATCGACCGCCAGCGGCAGGTCGGCGTTAAGGGTCTCGCGGATCGGTTTACCGTTATCCCAGCTCTCCGCTACCGCCAGATACTCCAGATTCGCCTCGATACGATCGGCCACCTGCAACAGCAGGTTAGCACGATGCTGGGCCGGGGTTTTACCCCAGGCTTCGGCGGCCCGATGCGCCGCATCAAGGGCGAAGTCGATATCTTTGGCATCTGAACGTGGAAACTGCCCGATGTCGCTGCCGTCGACCGGGGAGGTATTCATGAAGAATTCACCACCAATCGGTTCAACAAATTTACCGTCAATAAAGTTACCGTAAGCGGACTTTAATGAAACCAAAGCGCCCGGTGTGCCGGGATGTGCATAACGCATCGTGAATCTCCTTCTGTAGGGTTGAGGCGCAGCGGCGTATTAGTTTTGTACGATTGCTCGCGGCGCCTGCAATCCATAGCAGGGGTTATGCCACTTTTTCCTTTTTCATAAAATATGAAAATATTCAATAAATTAGATATCAGATTATTTTTTCTGATCCGCAGAATGCTTCTTATGTGTTGCAAATCGCAACACCAAGAAAACCACGCAGCTACAATATTGCAACAATAAAATCACCTGTGAGGTGCCCTGTGCCTGCCAATCCGTTAGCCCTGACGCCAGAAGTCAAAGCGAGCCCGCTACTGAGTGAATCCTGGTATCGCAGTCAGCGTTACGGTCTCGATCCCGCCTCGGATGACTTCCCCAGCCTGCACGCCAGCGAGTTGGCTGACAGGCTTGCCAGCCATAGCCGTCTGCAAACGTTGATCCAGCCGGTCATTAACGGGCTAACCCAAAAAGTGAGCGACCTGCAATCGGTGGTGGTCCTCTCCGACGCCAGTGGCCTGGTTTTGCAAACTTTCGGTAATACGCATGCCATGCAGAAAGCGCAGCGTTTCGCTTTAGCGCCGGGAAACCTGTGGAGCGAGAACAGGCGCGGAACCAACGCCATTGGCACCGCGCTGGCGATCGACGATAGCTGTGAAATTGATGGCCGCCAGCATTTTCTGACCAGTAATCAGGAGCTTTATTGCGCCGCCGTACCGCTACAACGCCCCGATGGAAAGATAGCCGGGGTGCTGGATATCTCCGGCCCGGCCCGGTATCCGCATGCTCAGACACTGGCATGGGTAAAAGGGGCGGCAAAGCAGATTGAGTATCTGTGGGTTAAACGGAGTCTGCATCCGCAGCAGTGGCTGATGAGCCTGCATACCCAGCCGGAAAAACTCGACAGCGTGGAGGAGTTGTTGTTGGTGTTTACGGATAGTGTTCTGACGGCGGCTAACCGGCTGGCAATGCGCGAGTTCAATCTCCATGCGGAGCAATTTGGCCACCTCACCTTCCGACAGATTTTTCCCCTGGTGGCGCAAACCGCGGTAACTGTGCCACTGCCGCTCGCCGTCTGCGGCCAGAACTATTATTACCGCTTACGCGCCCCGGCCGCTGGCGGCGTGGCGATAACAGCGCGACCGGCCATCGACCTCCCCTTCTCCAGACAGCGAGAAGGAGAAAAACTGCTTCGCCTGCTTAACGCCGGGATCGGCTTGTGTATTGAAGGGGAGACCGGCTGCGGCAAAGAGTATCTCAGCCGTACCCTGCATCAGCATAGCCGCTGGCGCGACGGTAAATTCGTCGCCATCAACTGCGCCGCCATTCCGGAATCGCTGATTGAATCAGAACTGTTTGGCTATCAGCCCGGCGCGTTTACTGGCGCAAACAAAAACGGCTATATCGGCAAGATCCGCGAAGCTGACGGCGGCGTACTGTTTCTTGATGAAGTGGGCGATATGCCGTTAACCTTACAGACCCGGCTGCTGAGGATCCTGCAGGAAAAGGAAGTCACGCCGCTCGGTGCCAGCCAGAGCGTACAGGTCAACTTCGCAGTGATTTGCGCCACGCACCGTAATCTGGCGCAACGCGTCGCCGAAGGGACTTTCCGTGAGGACCTGTTCTATCGCTTACGTGAGTTTTCCCTGACGCTACCGCCGCTGCGCGACTGGCCGGAACTGCCGACGTTTATACGCCGCCTATGGCGCGACCTGGGCGGGGAAAAGCGGCAAATTACATTGACGACAGAGGTGCTTGATCACCTGGCGACGCAATCCTGGCCAGGTAACGTCCGTCAGTTACAGAGCCTGCTGAAGGTGCTACTGGCGCTCGCTGAAGAGGGGGAAACGCTGAGAATAGATGCGCTCCCCGCAGAATATCGCCCCCGCCCCGTCAGCCCTGCGCCGCGAGGTCTTCAGCAGCACGACGCCCAGTTGATTGCCGATACGCTGGCGAGCTATAACGGCAACGTCAGCAAAGCCGCGCAGGCGCTAGGCGTCGCGCGCAGTACCCTGTATCGCCGCGCGGCCCGCCGCGGAAGCCATGGGGGCTAGGCGGTGTCCCGCCCCGGTGCGTGACTGCCGCTGGCGTCATCAGGCTGCGTGTCAAGGCGCGAACCGTGCCGTTTGGGCGCTCAAATAAACGGCGAGTCACGCAGAAGCGCGCCACAGCCAGAATAACCTCCGCAATGCCGGGCGACCTACTTGTGGCAAAAAGCGCCTTCCGGTGCGCTCATGCCTATCGTTCAGACCATCCAGCTATCGGCTTAATCGCGCCCCCTGGTAAGGCATTGTCATAATTCCTGACGAATGATGCCATTGCAGAAATTTTCTATCGCTGGCGCAATCGCGCGCTGGCGCAATCGCGTTTTTTATTTTATATTTTTCTAAATTTAGAAAAGACTAAAATAAATGAATACACCAGAACAGCTACAGGCCAGCGCCGGAGACGCCGCCGCCCTGCTGAAAGCCATGAGCCACCCCAGCAGGCTGTTGATTCTGTGCATGCTGTGCGAAACCCCAGGGGTCAGCGCCGGTGAGCTGGCGCGGATCACCGGCCTGAGCCCCTCGGCAACATCACAACATCTGACGCGGATGCGTGATGAAGGGCTTATCGGCAGCGAACGCCAGGCGCAGCGGATTCATTACTTCATTACCCGGCCAGCGGTTCAGCAAATCGTGGCCACCCTGAAGTCAATCTATTGTCCTTAAGGAAGGTTTATGACTATCGCTACTCTTTCTCCTGCAGAAGCCCAGGCGCTCATCGCCCAGGGCGCCCGGCTGGTTGATATCCGCGATACCGATGAGTACGCTCGCGAACATATCCCCGGCGCGGAACTGGTGCCACTGGACACGCTGAACAAAGGCGCGACGCTACACCCCCGTGCCGAAGAGACGATCATTTTTCACTGTCAGGCCGGTTCCCGGACGCAGAATAACGCCGCCCGTCTGGCGATAGCCGCCGCCCCCGCGCAGATGAAACTGCTGGCGGGAGGCATTCAGGCGTGGAAAGCGGCGGGTCTACCGGTGAAAGAGGATAAATCACAGCCGCTGCCGCTAATGCGCCAGGTGCAGATCGCCGCTGGCGTCCTGATTTTGCTTGGGGTTGTATCAGGTTATGCGCTTAACAGCGGCTTTTTCCTGCTTAGCGGCTTCGTCGGCGCCGGATTAACCTTCGCCGGTATTACCGGCTTTTGCGGTATGGCTCGCCTGCTGGCGGTAATGCCGTGGAACCGTCGTTAACGTCTCCCTTTGAGAGCGTTGAAGCGGGTGACAATCGGATGACTGCCGTGCGGGCAGATAATGACTGGATGAATAATATATCCGCCATAGTCCAGGTTACATATACGGTGGCAATAATCCGGCTGATCCCTGAACGTCACTCTGACCGACGCGGTGAAAGGCCTTCACATTGCTTCCGGCAGCACGACGAATGATTCGGGCTTAGATCAGGAAGCTCTCAAGGGGTTTCCCCTCCGCAACAGCGTTAGCGAGACACTTTGGCATTCGTCCCTGTCCGGTCCAGGTTTTTTCTGCGCCGGTATGATCGGTAAAGCGATATTTCGCCGGACGCGGCTGACGCTTTTTCGCGCGCTTAGCGCTGGCGCCGGACAGACCAACTAATTGCTCCGGCGTAATACCGTCAGCCCTCATCAATTCCAGCCAGGTATGTATTTTTTCCTGATATTCCGCCTGCTGTTTCTGAGCGGCCTGCTCTTCAGCTCGTTTTTCTTCAGTGACAGTCCTGAGCTTTTCCAGCATATTTTCAAGCTCGTCAATGGAGAATTCACGGGACATTGCACGGAGTGAACGAATATTATTCAGTTTATCTAATCGTAATGACATATAATCAAAAAAATTCCAGACAGTAAATAAAACACAGGTACGGTGGTAGTTTAATTGATAAGATTATTATTTTCCACCCTTTAGATAATTCATAATATATCATTGCCCCCAGAAAATACCGGAAACAAATCGATACAAGCATAATATTCAAAGTGAATAATATAGATTATGCCGATAAATATTCGTTGTGAAATATTCATCATCCTGTCTCTTATCTGCTCAGAACGTTAACCGTATATCGTTGGGAGACCACTAACGCGAGAAACTCGCGGATAAAGAATATTAATACATAAAATGTGACTTTATATTCAAAATGCAAAACAAACCATTATGCTGAGTGACCACCCTAAAACACGGTAAAAACGCTTAAATGGATACAATCCCTATCTGAACGCGATTCTGCACCTAAAGCAGACCATCGCTAAACCGCACTACGCTTATCCACATTAAGATGATTTTCATTAACTTATTGATAAATAATACAAAAATAAACCACGAGAACAAAAATAGCGTAACGCAAAAAAAAACAGCCTCACGCAGAGTATTTTATCGACAAAAAGCCATTAAATAAAAATTTATAGCTAGTTGTAAGTTTTAAAGTAGCAATATAATCTACACACACCAATAAATGCAATGCAAAACAACTGTAAATAAGCAAATCTTCTGCCATAACTGGCTTTATTTCCGAGGAGCATACCGATGTTCTCTGCTCAGTCCCGCTTGCGGCATGCGGTAGCAGACACCTTTGCGATGGTGGTTTACTGCACCGTCGTGAACATGATAATCGAAATCTTTCTCTGCGAAATGTCTTTTCAGCAGTCGTTATCCTCAAGACTGGTGGCGATCCCGGTGAACATTATTATTGCCGTTCCTTACGGTTTTTACCGCGATTTCGCCATGCGCCAGGCGCGCCGCATCAGCTCGTCAGGGTGGATGAAGAATATTGCGGATGTGGTTGCCTATGTAACCTTTCAGTCACCGGTATATGTTGGAATTCTGCTGGTTGTCGGCGCTGACTGGCATCAGATAGCCGCCGCGGTCAGTTCAAATATCGTGATATCCATGATGATGGGCGCCGCATACGGCTATTTCCTCGACTATTGTCGTCGCCTGTTTCGCGTTAGTTCCTACCAGCATGCCAAAGCCTGAACCGCTTCAGTAAAGGCGGTAAATCGGTGGTTCCGGCGAAAGGGGGCCTTTCGCCCGCCCCCGTGCCCACGGCTATTGCACTGAAAACCTGCCGCAGTGCGCTTCGCTTCACGCCCGCTTCATCTGGCATTCACCAAAACTAACCCTAAATCGCGCCAGCTCTTTTCATCAGCTAAATTGCGCTTCGCCAAATAAACCACTTAAAAAACGCTCAAGCGCCATCCGTGAGCTGAACCCGTGTGGAATACCATAATGCTGCTGCGCATCACCCGCTAAATAAAGCGGAAACTGCTGGTAATGCTCGCAGGTTTTTATATCTGACGCGGGCTCCGCCAGCGTCGTGCTGCGCTCTTTTAAAGCCGGATGAATAATTAACGCGGTACGCCCCATACGTGCTTCACGGTTCACATAGACATAATTATCACCACGACGATAGCCATAGGTCTTTTGCGTCACAACATCCATGGTGAAACCGGCTTTTTCAAGAACGCGCGCCACCTCATCTGGTCTTAAATACATACTCATTCCTCATTATCTTTTACCGCATCTTAACCTTACCTTATTTATTAAAGACAACGCTTTCGGAATATTCCATAAACGGCGTCTGACAGCAGAAATCAACATTCTGGACTACACTGAACATTTCTATCCTGAATAATTCAGCGTGCGGAGGAAAGATAACGCAATTTTCATCCCCCCTGAAGCATGACGGGTATCAACGGAATTAAGGGAGAAACCAATGGCTAACCGGGCAAACCGCAACACCGCAGAAGACAGCGCAAAAGAGATCCACCATGATGTCAGCCAGCTTGCGGATACGCTGGAAGAGGTACTCAAATCATGGGGCAGCGATGCCAAAGAGGAAGGGGAAGCCGCACGCAAAAAAGCGCAGGCGTTGCTAAAAGAGACCCGCGCCCGGCTTCACGGCAATAACCGCGTCCAGCAGGCGGCACGTGATGCCATGGGCTGCGCTCGCGATGCGGTAGGGTGCGCAGACAGCTACGTACACGACAAACCGTGGCAAAGCGTCGGCGTCGCTGCCGCCGTTGGGGTATTTATTGGCGTACTGCTGAATTTGCGTCGATGATAAAACAATCGGTCCGGTGCAAATAACCAATACGCTTCCTCCTCTGCATAGCTGATATGCCGGGGAGGACTGATAACAAGCCTGTATGAAAGAGTATGCCGGCATTGCCGCCTGCAGGCGGCTAACGCCTTCCCGTATAAAGATGCTATGCGCTTAACGTCGGCCAGTCGCCGCTTCTCCTGCCATTTCTGCCGCGGTTAAAGGGGTAAAACTTATCCCCTTCCCTTTCATGCTGTTATTCACTTGCCCTTCGCTCAACGCCAGCACGGCCTGTTCAGCAGATTAGTTATCGCAGCCGGATCATGTCAGCACCCGCCGGATTAGCATTCTGACTTTTGCCGTTACGCCGATCCACCCCGTTAACCACCTGACCATCAGCATGCGCCAGTCATTTTAAGACAAAGAACCCGCCCTCCAGCGTCGTTTTTCGTGGCGGTCAATTTTTACAAAAACCATATATATTGAGTTGTTGAACTTTTAAATAACTACATCTAGTATTTCCTTTAACGACAACCCATAGCACGCGACATGATTTTCTGCGTCGAGTTGCTATTTTAAATGGAAATACGAATCATGCGCATTACTATTTACACTAAAAATGACTGCGTCCAATGTCATGCCACGAAACGGGCTATGGAAACCCGCGGGTTTGCATTCGAGATGATCAATATCGACCAGCATCCTGAAGCCGTCGACATGCTGCGCGAGCAAGGTTTCCGCCAGCTACCGGTAGTGATTGCCGGAGAGACCCGCTGGTCTGGCTTCCGCCCGGATATGATTAACCGCCTTCGCCCGACAGCCACTGCGGTCAGCGCATGAGCCTGATCGTCTACTTTTCCAGCAGTTCCGAAAATACGCACCGGTTCGTCCAGCGTCTGGGGCTGCCCGCAGTGCGTATTCCGCTTAACGAGCGGGAACGCATTCAGGTAGACGCTCCCTACATTCTTATCGTCCCCAGCTATGGCGGCGGCGGCACGGCAGGCGCGGTTCCGCGACAGGCGATCCGTTTCCTCAACGATCCGCACAACCGCCAGCTCATTCGCGGCGTCATTGCTGCGGGCAACCGTAACTTCGGCGAAGCCTATGGCCGCGCTGGGGACGTCATCGCGCAGAAATGCGGCGTACCGTATCTCTATCGCTTTGAGCTAATGGGCACCCCACAAGATGTCGACAACGTGCGTAAAGGAGTAAACGAATTTTGGCAACGACAACCGCAGAACGTGTAACCACCGGGGCGCCTGACTTCCACGCCCTCAACGCGATGCTGAATTTGTACGACAGCGACGGGCGTATTCCGTTTGAGAAAGACCATCAGGCGGTGGCGGCGTTTATGACCAACCATGTTGCGCCGAATAGCGCGCCTTTCGCCAGCCAGGACGATAAGCTGACATGGCTGGTCGCCGAGGGTTATTACGATGCGAAAGTGCTGGCCCGCTACGATCGCCAGTTTGTGCTTGAGCTGTTCGCTCATGCCCGGCGCTACGATTTTCAGTTCCGGACGTTTCTCGGCGCCTGGAAGTTCTATACCAGCTATGCGCTGAAAACGTTCGACGGCAAACGCTACCTGGAAGATTTTGCCGAGCGCACCTGCATGGTTGCCCTGTGTCTGGCTCAGGGCAACGAGACGCTGGCCCATCAGTTGACCGATGAGATCCTCTCCGGACGCTTCCAACCGGCCACGCCGACCTTCCTTAACGCCGGTAAGCAGCAGCGCGGCGAGCTGGTCTCCTGCTTCCTGTTGCGGATTGAAGACAACATGGAGTCCATTGGCCGGGCGGTAAACTCGGCGCTGCAGCTGTCAAAACGCGGCGGCGGCGTAGCGTTTCTGCTCTCCAACCTGCGTGAAGCCGGGGCGCCGATCAAACGCATTGAGAATCAATCCTCCGGCGTGGTGCCGGTCATGAAAATGCTGGAAGACGCCTTCTCCTACGCCAACCAGCTTGGCGCACGCCAGGGGGCCGGGGCGGTCTATCTGCATGCCCATCATCCGGATATCCTGCGCTTCCTTGATACCAAACGTGAGAATGCCGATGAGAAAATCCGCATTAAAACACTCTCGCTCGGGGTCGTCATTCCTGACATTACCTTCGAGCTAGCGAAAGAAGATGCGCAGATGGCGCTGTTCTCGCCCTACGACGTGGCGCGTCTGTACGGTAAACCGTTTGGCGATATCGCGGTGAGCGAAATGTATGCGGAACTGGTAGCCGACGAGCGGGTAAGCAAGCGCTGGATCCGCGCCCGTGACCTGTTCCAGCGGCTGGCGGAAATTCAGTTTGAATCCGGCTATCCGTACATTATGTTTGAAGACACGGTGAATCGCGCAAACCCGATTGCCGGACGCATCAATATGAGCAATCTCTGCTCGGAGATTTTGCAGGTTAATACTCCGTCTACGTTTGACGAAAACCTTGATTACGCCGGCATCGGCCAGGATATCTCCTGCAACCTCGGATCGCTGAATATCGCCCACACCATGGACTCCCCGAACTTCGCCCGCACGGTTGAAACGGCGGTGCGTGGACTGACGGCGGTTTCCGATATGAGCCATATTCGTTCAGTGCCCTCGGTGGCGGCGGGCAATGCCGCCTCACATGCGATTGGCCTTGGGCAGATGAATCTGCACGGCTATCTGGCGCGAGAAGGCATCGCCTACGGCAGCGAAGAGGGGCTGGATTTTACCAACTTCTATTTCTATACCGTTACCTGGCACGCGCTGCGCACCTCGATGCTGATGGCGCGTGAACGAGGGAGCCGTTTTGCCGGTTTTGAGCAGTCGCGGTACGCCAGCGGCGACTATTTCCAGCAATACCTGGAGGGCGACTGGCAGCCAAAAACGGCAAAAGTCCGCGAACTGTTCGCCCGATCTGGTATTACCCTGCCCGATCGCGAGATGTGGCGACAGCTTCGCGATGACGTGATGCACTATGGCATCTATAACCGCAATCTGCAGGCCGTGCCGCCGACGGGATCTATTTCGTACATTAATCACGCAACCTCCAGCATCCACCCGATCGTGTCGAAAATAGAGATCCGCAAAGAGGGGAAAACCGGCCGCGTGTACTATCCCGCGCCGTTTATGACCAACGACAACCTGGCGCTGTATCAGGATGCCTGGGAAATCGGCCCGCAGAAGATTATCGACACCTACGCCGAGGCAACGCGCCACGTCGACCAGGGGCTGTCGTTGACCCTGTTCTTCCCCGATACCGCCACCACACGCGATATCAACAAAGCGCAAATCTACGCGTGGAAGAAGGGCATTAAAACGCTGTATTACATCCGTCTGCGCCAGCTGGCGCTGGAAGGTACCGAAATCGAAGGCTGCGTGTCCTGCGCGCTGTAAGGAGAACCGGATGACCCATCTATCGCGCATCAGCGCCATCAACTGGAACAAGATTGAGGATGACAAGGACCTGGAAGTCTGGAACCGGCTGACCAGCAACTTCTGGTTACCGGAGAAGGTGCCGCTGTCCAACGACATCCCCGCCTGGCAGTCGCTTACGCCGACAGAGCAGCAGTTGACGATCCGCGTCTTTACCGGGCTGACGCTGCTGGATACCATTCAAAATAGCGTCGGCGCCCCGGCGCTGATGGCCGATGCCCTCACTCCGCATGAAGAGGCGGTGCTGTCGAACGTCAGTTTTATGGAAGCGGTACACGCCCGCTCCTACAGCTCTATTTTCTCCACCCTATGCCAGAGCAAAGACATCGACGCCGCCTATGCCTGGAGCGAGCAAAACGCGCCGTTGCAGCGCAAAGCGCAGCTGATGCTGGCGTTCTATCAGGCCGATGAGCCGCTGAAGAAAAAAATCGCCAGCGTGTTTCTCGAATCCTTTCTCTTCTATTCTGGTTTCTGGCTGCCGATGTACTTCTCCAGCCGGGGAAAAATGACCAATACCGCCGATCTGATTCGCCTGATCATCCGCGACGAAGCGGTACACGGTTATTATATTGGCTACAAGTATCAGAAAGGACTGGAGATTGTCAGCGCTGAAAAGCGTGATGAGCTGAAAAACTTCGCCCTCGACCTGCTGATGGATCTGTATGACAACGAGCTGGCCTACACCCGCGAGCTCTATGCCGACAGCGGCTGGATTGAAGAGGTAAACGCCTTCCTGTGCTACAACGCCAACAAAGCGCTGATGAACCTTGGCTACGAAGCGCTGTTCCCGGCGGAAATGGCCGCCGTCAATCCGTCGATCCTGGCGGCATTGTCGCCGAACGCCGATGAAAATCATGACTTCTTCTCCGGTTCCGGCTCTTCATACGTAATGGGAAAAGCGGAAGAAACCGTCGACGACGACTGGGATTTTTAACCTCGCAATCACCAGGAATATATCGACATATCTCCTGGTGAATTATTTCATATTATACATTTCCGCTCCCTTCAATATCTTTCCGCCATCACCTTGTCATATTCAGCAAAATCCTGTTGATTTCCGGTCAAATTAACAAAATATAACTAAAAAATATCAGCCATTTGCAATTTGCGCTCAGCCCTTATATCACGGGCGATGTAGCGGATTTCACCTTCCGGCGCATCCCGCGTAAATCAGCATAAAGGGTTGTCACAGATTCTCAGTATGTTAGGGTGTAAAAAATCAACTTTCTTCATCAGGTACAATATCGATATAAATAATAACAGGAAAATCTCTATTGCATGGCAATTAAATTAGAAATCAAGAATCTCTATAAGATATTTGGCGAGCACCCACAGCGGGCCTTCAAATATATCGAAAAAGGACTATCGAAAGAACAAATACTGGAAAAAACGGGGCTTTCGCTTGGCGTCAAAGATGCCAGTCTGACCATTGAAGAAGGCGAGATATTCGTCATCATGGGGCTCTCCGGCTCGGGGAAATCCACCATGGTTCGCCTTCTCAATCGCCTGATTGAACCTACCCGCGGCCAGGTGCTTATTGATGGCGTTGACATCGCCAGGATCTCAGATGCCGAGCTTCGCGAGGTGCGCAGAAAGAAAATCGCAATGGTTTTTCAATCATTTGCCCTTATGCCGCATATGACGGTCCTCGACAATGCCGCCTTTGGCATGGAGCTGGCCGGCGTAGCCGCTCAGGAACGCAAAGAGAAAGCGCTGGAAGCGCTGCGTCAGGTCGGACTGGAAAATTATGCTCACGCCTGGCCGGACGAACTCTCCGGCGGGATGCGCCAGCGCGTTGGCCTGGCCCGTGCGTTGGCGATTAATCCCGATATCCTGTTAATGGATGAGGCTTTCTCCGCGCTCGATCCATTAATTCGTACCGAAATGCAGGATGAGTTAATAAAATTACAGGCCAGACATCAGCGCACCGTGGTATTTATTTCCCACGATCTTGATGAAGCGATGCGAATTGGCGATCGCATTGCCATTATGCAAAATGGCGAAGTGGTTCAGGTCGGTACCCCGGATGAAATATTGAATAACCCGGCTAATGATTATGTGCGGACATTCTTCCGCGGCGTCGATATTAGCCATGTGTTTAGCGCCAAAGATATCGCGCGTCGTAGCCCGGTTGGTTTGATTCGTAAAACACCAGGCTTTGGCCCGCGTTCGGCGTTGAAATTATTGCAGGATGAAGACCGCGAATATGGCTATGTCATTGAACGCGGTAATAAGTTTGTTGGCATTGTCTCCATTGATTCACTGAAATCCGCGCTGGGCGAAGGTCAGGGAATCGATGCGGCGTTAATTGACTCCCCGCTCGCGGTGGATGCGCAAACGCCGCTCAGCGAACTGCTCTCTCACGTCGGCCATGCACCGTGCGCGGTGCCGGTTGTCGATGAAGGGCATCAGTACATCGGCATCATTTCAAAACGTATGCTGCTGCAGGCTTTAGATCGCGAGGGGGTAAACAACAATGACTGATCAATCTAACCCGTGGGACACCGCGGCAGCCGCGGATAGCGCGTCGCAATCCGCGGATGCCTGGGGTGCGACGTCCACGCCAGCGCCGTCCGGCGGCGGTGCCGACTGGCTGAACAGCGCGCCTGCGCCGCAGCCTGAACACTTCAATATTATGGATCCGTTCCATAAAACGCTTATCCCGCTGGATAGCTGGGTCACGCAGGGCATCGACTGGGTTGTCATGCACTTCCGCCCGCTGTTTCAGGGGATCCGCGTGCCGGTGGATTACATCCTGAGCGCTTTCCAGCAGCTCTTATTGGGCATGCCGGCGCCGGTGGCGATTGTTATTTTCTCGCTGATTGCCTGGCAGATTTCCAGCGTCGGCATGGGGGCTGCGACGCTGATTTCGCTTGTTGCTATCGGCGCCATAGGCGCCTGGTCGCAGGCGATGGTCACGCTGGCGCTGGTGCTGACCGCGCTGCTGTTTTGCATGCTGATCGGCCTGCCGCTAGGGATATGGCTGGCACGCAGTCCGCGGGCGGCGAAAATTATTCGCCCGCTGCTTGATGCGATGCAAACCACCCCGGCGTTTGTCTATCTGGTGCCGATCGTGATGCTGTTCGGCATCGGCAACGTTCCGGGCGTGGTGGTGACGATTATCTTCGCCCTGCCGCCGATTGTTCGTCTGACCATTCTGGGGATTAACCAGGTGCCGGCGGATCTGATCGAAGCCTCGCGCTCCTTTGGCGCCAGCCCGAGACAACTGTTGTTCAAAGTCCAGCTGCCGCTGGCGATGCCGACGATTATGGCCGGAGTCAACCAGACGCTGATGCTGGCCCTGTCGATGGTGGTTATCGCCTCGATGATTGCCGTTGGCGGTCTCGGCCAGATGGTACTGCGCGGTATTGGCCGTCTCGATATGGGGCTGGCTACCGTCGGCGGCGTCGGGATTGTTATCCTCGCCATTATTCTTGACCGTTTGACTCAGGCCGTAGGACGCGACTCGCGTAGCCGCGGTAACCGTCGCTGGTACACCACCGGCCCTCTGGGGCTTATCACTCGCCCTTTCTGTAAATAAAAGCACATGCCCCGGCCGCCACCCGACCGGGGACATGAACTTCTCCTCTGCTGAATAAAAGGAACAACGATGCGACATACAGCGATTCTTGCCACAGCGTTTACCGCCCTTATTTCCACCTCCGCCTTCGCGGCGGATCTGCCTGGCAAAGGCATTACCGTTAAACCGATTCAGAGCACCATTTCGGAAGAGACTTTCCAGACTCTGATCGTCAGCCGCGCGCTGGAAAAACTGGGTTACACCGTCGATAAGCCAAGCGAAGTGGATTACAACGTCGGCTATACCTCGATCGCCTCCGGCGACGCCACCTTTACCGCCGTCAACTGGCAGCCGCTGCACGATGATATGTACGCCGCCGCCGGTGGCGACAAAAAATTCTACCGCGAAGGCGTTTTCGTCAGCGGCGCCGCGCAGGGATATCTGATCGATAAGAAGACGGCCGATAAATACCACATTAAATCTATCGACCAGCTAAAAGATCCGAAAATCGCCAAACTGTTTGATACCAACGGCGACGGCAAAGCCGATCTGACCGGCTGTACGCCGGGCTGGGGATGCGAAGCGGTGATTAACCATCAGATTGAGGCTTACGGTCTGAGCAAAACCGTTACCCATAATCAAGGCAACTACGCGGCCATGATGGCTGACACCATCGCGCGTTACAAAGAGGGTAAGCCGATTCTCTACTATACCTGGACACCTTACTGGGTCAGCGATGTGCTGAAACCGGGTAAAGATGTCGTCTGGCTGCAGGTGCCGTTCTCTTCTCTGCCTGGCGTGCAGAAAAATATCGACACGAAGCTGTCTAATGGCGCCAATTACGGCTTCCCGGTCAGCACCATGCATATCGTCGCTAACAAAGCCTGGGCCGAGAAAAACCCTGCGGCGGCAAAACTGTTTAGCATCATGAAACTGCCTATTGCCGATATCAACGCAGAGAATGCAATGATGCACGAAGGTCATGGTTCAGAAGCCGATATTCAGGGCCACGTTGACGGTTGGATCAAAGCCCATCAGCAGCAGTTTGACGGCTGGATAAAAGAAGCCCTGGCTGCGCAGAAGTAATCCCTGCTTTTATCGCATATCCCGGAGAAGGCTCCCGCCTTTTCCGGGTGAGCAATACGGTGAAAATCAAATTCCGCTTTCATCTGCTTTCTTTCCCCTCCGATGGGTATCAACCCACAACGTCTCAAATGCTGTAAAGCCTCGCCGCTCTCTGTTAAGGTAAATGCCACCCGTTCAATCATGTTATTTTCACGTCAGTTATTAATAAGTCATCCCTATGGAAAACTCCGACGCATTGACGCATACGTCTCCTGTGAACGAAGCCACGCTGGCGGAAGGTATCAAAGACAGCCTGCCGATTGTTATCAGCTATATTCCGGTGGCCTTCGCCTTTGGTCTGAACGCCACCAAGCTCGGTTTCACCCCGCTGGAAAGCCTGCTTTTTTCCTGCATTATTTACGCAGGCGCCAGCCAGTTCGTGATCACCGCGATGCTGTCTGCCGGGAGCTCACTGTGGGTCGCGGCGCTCACCGTGATGGCGATGGACGTTCGCCACGTGCTTTATGGCCCTTCCCTGCGCAGCCGCATTCCGTGTGCGCTGAATAAGAAAAAAACCGCCCTCTGGGCCTTCGGCCTCACTGATGAAGTATTCGCCGCCGCCACAGCGAAACTGACGCGCGACAACCGCCGCTGGAGCGAAAACTGGATGATCGGCATCGCCTTTCTGTCCTGGGGTTCATGGGTCTTTGGCACACTAGCTGGCGCTTATTCAGGCAGCGGCCTGCTAAATGGCTTCCCGGCCATAGAGGCTGCGCTGAGCTTTATGCTGCCCGCGCTATTTATGAGTTTTTTACTGGCGTCGTTCCAGCGTAAGCAGTCGCTTAGCGTTAGCGCCGCGCTGACGGGAGCGCTGGGAGGGATGCTCCTGTTTTCCATTCCCGCCGCAATCCTTGCCGGGATTGTCTGCGGCTGCCTGACCGCTCTGGTGCAGGCCAGTATTCAGGGGATGCCCGATGAACAGTGATGTCCTTATTATCGGAGCCGTGGTCGGCTGCGTAAATTATCTGTTCCGCTATCTGCCATTGCGTCTGCGTGCCGGGAGCGCCCGCCTCTCACACCGCGGTCCGCTCGGCGTCCTGCTCGATACCATTGGTATCGCCTGCATTTGCGCGCTACTGGTTGTCTCCAGCGTACCGGAGATGCTCCACGACGCCCGTCGTTTGCTGCCTACCTTAGCGGGTTTCGCGGTGCTGGGTCTGGCCTTCTGGAAAACGCGCAGCATTATTATTCCGACGCTTTTGGGCGCGTTAACCTACGGCGTTATCTGGAAAATCGGCACAGGGTTATAAGTATCGGTTTTCATCAATAATTCATTTGCTTTATTTGTCACAATAGTTATTATATCGACTGTAATTAATGAGGTCATAATCAAAATGGACAGTTCGTTTACTCCCATTGAGCAAATGCTCAAGTTCCGCGCCAGCCGTCACGAAGACTTCCCTTTTCAGGAAATTCTGCTCACTCGTCTTTGCATGCATATGCAGGGTAAGCTGCTGGAAAATCGTAACAAGATGCTGAAGGCGCAAGGGATTAACGAAACATTGTTTATGGCGCTGATCACCCTTGAGTCTCAGGAGAACCACAGCATTCAGCCTTCTGAATTAAGCTGTGCGCTAGGCTCCTCGCGTACTAATGCCACGCGAATTGCCGATGAGCTGGAAAAACGCGGCTGGATCGAACGCCGCGAAAGCGATAATGACCGCCGTTGCCTGCATTTACAACTTACCGATAAAGGTCATCAGTTTCTGCGCGAAGTATTGCCGCCGCAGCATAACTGTCTGCATCAACTTTGGTCTTCTTTAAGCGCCAGCGAAAAAGATCAACTTGAGCACATCACCCGCAAACTATTGAGCCGCCTTGACCAAATGGAAGAAGATGGCGTGCTTGCGGAGTCTCTGCGCTAAGCGTGGAATCACTCGCTCAACCCTTTTTCTGGATTGACAAGGAAAGCGGACAGGCCAGCAGATCTTCTGCTGGCCTGTCTGATAAACCGTTCGGATCAGCCGATGTGAAATAATAAGATCGTGGAGAATAACATGAGCGTAAATGCGGAGAGTCAAACCCCGCCGCAACCGGGCAGCAAAAAAGGAAAGCGTAAAAACGCTCTTCTCTTACTGACCTTACTCTTTATTATTGCTGCCGTGGCATACGGGGTTTATTGGTTTTTGGTCCTGCGTCACTTCGAAGAAACGGATGACGCCTACGTGGCAGGAAATCAAGTACAAATTATGGCGCAGGTGTCCGGCAGCGTAACCAAAGTCTGGGCTGACAACACCGATTATGTACAAAAAGGCGATCCGTTAGTCACCCTCGATCCGACCGACGCCCGGCAGGCGTTTGAAAAGGCAAAAACCGAGCTGGCCGTCAGCGTGCGCCAGACGCGTGAGCAGATGATCAACAGCAAGCAGTTACAAGCCAATATCGAGGTCAAAAAAACCGCCCTTTCTCAGGCGCAAACCGATCTCAAGCGGCGCATTCCGCTGGGGGCCGCCAACCTGATTGGCCGTGAAGAACTGCAGCATGCTCGCGATACGGTTGCCAGCGCGCAGGCGGAACTGGACATGGCGATTCAGCAATACAATGCCAATCAGGCGATCGTGCTGGGAACGTCGCTGGAACAACAGCCTGCGGTGCTGCAAGCGGCTACCGAAGTTCGTAATGCGTGGCTGGCGCTGCAGCGAACAAAAATTGTCAGCCCAATTAGCGGCTATGTTTCCCGCCGTTCCGTACAACCTGGCGCGCAAATCACCACCGCCACCCCGTTGATGACCGTGGTTCCGGCCACGAATCTGTGGATTGACGCCAACTTTAAAGAGACGCAACTGGCGCATATGCGCATCGGCCAACCGGCAACCGTTATCAGCGATATTTACGGCGACGATGTAAAATACACCGGTAAAGTCGTTGGTCTCGATATGGGCACCGGTAGCGCTTTCTCGCTGTTGCCCGCGCAGAACGCCACCGGCAACTGGATAAAAGTGGTTCAGCGTCTGCCGGTACGTATCGAGCTGGATGAAAAACAGCTGGCGGAACACCCGCTGCGTATCGGTCTGTCGACGCTGGTTGAGGTGAATACCACCGATCGCAGCGGTCAGATGCTGGCAAACCAGGTACGTAATACCCCGGTTTATGAAAGTAATGCCCGCGAAATCGGCCTCGAGCCGGTGAATAAATTGATCGACAGTATCATCCAGGCGAACGCCGGGTAATTCGGGGTGAGCGTAATGCAACAGCAAAAACCGCTGGAAGGCGCGCAGCTGGTCATTATGACCATTGCGCTGTCGTTCGCGACCTTCATGCAGGTGCTGGACTCAACTATCGCCAACGTGGCTATCCCCACCATTGCCGGCAATCTGGGTTCATCATTAAGCCAGGGAACCTGGGTTATCACCTCATTTGGCGTCGCGAACGCTATCTCCATCCCGATTACCGGCTGGCTGGCAAAGCGCGTCGGCGAAGTGAAACTGTTTCTCTGGTCGACAGTGGCATTTGCTATCGCCTCCTGGGCCTGCGGTATGTCAAACAGCCTGACGATGCTGATTTTTTTCCGCGTGATTCAGGGGATCGTCGCCGGCCCGTTGATTCCGCTGTCGCAAAGTCTGCTGCTCAGTAACTATCCGCCCGCTAAACGTTCTATTGCGCTGGCGCTGTGGTCAATGACGGTGATCGTGGCACCGATTTGCGGCCCGATTCTCGGCGGCTATATCAGCGACAACTACCACTGGGGCTGGATCTTCTTTATCAACGTCCCGATTGGTATTGCCGTGGTGATTATGACGCTGCAAACCCTGCGTCACCGGGAAACACGCACCGAGCAACGGCGAATTGACGGCGTGGGTCTGGCGCTGCTGGTTATCGGTATCGGCAGCCTGCAGGTAATGCTTGACCGGGGTAAAGAGCTGGACTGGTTCTCCTCGAACGAGATAATCATCCTGACGGTTGTCGCCGTGGTGGCAATCTGTTTCCTTATCGTCTGGGAGTTGACCGACGATAACCCAATAGTCGACCTGTCATTATTTAAGTCGCGAAACTTTACCATCGGCTGTCTGTGTATCAGTCTCGCCTATATGCTCTACTTTGGCGCTATTGTGCTGTTACCGCAGCTATTGCAGGAAGTGTACGGCTATACCGCCACATGGGCTGGTCTGGCCTCGGCGCCGGTCGGCGTGATACCGGTGATTCTGTCGCCGATTATCGGCCGCTTTGCACATAAACTCGATATGCGCAGACTGGTCACTTTCAGCTTTATTATGTACGCGGTCTGTTTCTACTGGCGTGCCTGGACTTTCGAGCCTGGGATGGATTTCGGCGCCTCGGCGTGGCCGCAGTTTATTCAGGGCTTCGCGGTAGCTTGCTTCTTTATGCCGCTAACCACCATCACCCTTTCCGGTCTGCCGCCGGAACGGCTGGCGGCGGCATCCAGTCTGTCAAACTTCCTGCGCACGCTGGCGGGGTCAATCGGTACTTCGATTACCACCACCATGTGGACGAACCGCGAGGCGCTACATCATGCGCAGCTTACCGAATCGGTTACGCCGTATAACCCCAACGCCCAGCAAATTTACGGCCAGTTGCAGGACTTAGGAATGACGCAGCAGCAAGCGTCCAGCTGGATAGCACAGCAGATAACAAACCAGGGGTTGATCATCTCCGCCAACGAGATTTTCTGGCTCTCGGCAGGCATTTTTATCCTTCTTCTCGGGCTGGTGTGGTTCGCCAGACCGCCGTTTAGCGCCGGAGGAGGCGGTGGCGGCGCGCACTAAGAGTGCGATCAGCGTCTGCGGGTGAATATCAGCCCGTTCGGGAAGATTATGCTGTTTTATTAGTCGGCATGAGATTCTTTGCTACGGTCGTTCTGGCGGAAATCGTCTGTGTTTTATTTCCGCCAGATTTTGATCTGTCGCTTCTCCGTTCATCGTAATACGAGAAAATACTTCCTGTTCATGGCGTGTGAACGGCTCGCTCGCCTCCCCCCCCTCGGCATGGCGCTGAAATCTGCCGCGATGCCATGCGCTTCACTTTGGCATCAGTCAGCAGCGTTGAAAGCTGAAGGGCAACATTATCGGCATTACGGCGTAGGGAAATCGTGGCCCGACGACTCGCCGGGCCGTGGCGGGATTGCGACTAGATGTGCAACTCTTGCAGTTTTTCTTTCGGCAGCGCCAGCTCGTCATTGCTATTGATGCGAACATCACGCTCAATAATATGTCGAGCGATTTCCTGCGCCTCTTCCAGCGAATGCATCGTGTAGGTACCACACTGATAAACGTTCAGCTCAGGGATCTGGTTTTGATCTTTTACTTTCAGCACGTCGGCCATCGCCGCTTTCCAGGCATCGGCAACGCGCTGTTCATCCGGCGTACCAATCAGGCTCATATAGAACCCGGTGCGGCAGCCCATCGGAGAAATATCGATAATTTCCACCCCCTTGCCGTTCAGATGATCGCGCATAAAGCCGGCAAACAGGTGCTCAAGCGTGTGGATGCCTCTTTCCGGCATCACTTCCTGGTTTGGCACGCAAAATCGCAGATCGAAAACGGTGATTTCATCGCCATGAGGCGTGTTCATTTTCTTCGCGACGCGCACCGCGGGCGCTTCCATTCGGGTATGGTCGACGGTGAAACTATCTAACAACGGCATTATTGACCTCCGATAGTGATTTTTTTAAAAATAAAATGAACTCTTTTTAGGGCAGCGGGTCTGACCATGTGAAAGACGCGCATTTATTATCATCATCCCTGAGTCAGAGATGAAAATTTGGCCACAGAAATGTGGCCGTTTTCTTTTTTACGGCACGCAAAACTACGCATGTCTTGCCAGTAACGCGGCAAACGGCTCGCTATCCGCCACTTCGACTCTACGCTGGCGCTCCACTGATGCTTCACGCTCGGCCACAAAATCCTCTTCGCGTAAAATCTCCAGCGGTTCTTCACGCAGTATCGTCCGATATCGATCGGCCAGCATCCTGCCGATGCCGCCAATACCTTCTTCAAGCATAGACCGCAGAATGCGCGCAGAGAAGGTTAATTCCGGGTCGTCAAAACAAGCGATCAGCTCATCGCAAACCTGCTGATACGCCTGGCATCCGTGAATGCTATCCAGCGTTTGCGCTACACGGCGTAAATCACGGAACAGATCTTTCCCTACCTGAGCCAACGGGAACTGGGCAGTTTCGCAACCAATGCCCAGCGTTAGCCCAGGCTTACGACCTTCAAGAATCACACGATTCCAGTTTTTACGCGTACACAGCAGTTCATCGCTGCTCATTTCTGGCGCATCGGCCAGCACGCACCAGACCATAAACAGATCCAGGAAGCGCACCTGTTGCTCATCAACACCAATCGGTGAAAAAGGGTTAATATCCAGGGAGCGCACTTCGATATATTCGATACCGCCGCGCAGCAGCGCATCAGAAGGCGTTTCGCCGCTGCGAGCCACACGTTTCGGACGAATCGGCGCGTACAGTTCGTTTTCGATCTGCAATACATTGCTGTTGATCTGCAGACGCTTGCCGTCTTTCTCCAGACCAATTTTGGCATACTCTTCAGAAGGCGTTTTAATCGCCCGCTTCAGTCCTGCCACATACTCATTCAAATCGTTAAACGTAATACCAAGATTACTTTGCGACTTATTGGTATAACCCAGATCACTCAGGCGCAGAGAGGTCGCGTAAGGCAGGTAATACATCCCGTTACTGGCTTCCTCAAACGGCAGTGTCGTCGTTTTCCCTTGCAGGAACGAAGAGCAAATCGCCGGAGATGCGCCAAACAGGTACGGGATCACCCAACCAAAGCGGTAATAATTGCGAATTGCACGGAAATAGCCTGCTGAAATGGCCTCTTTTCCGCTTTCCACATCCTCAACTCCGCACTTAGCCTGCCAGAAAGCCATGGGCAGAGAGAAGTTATAGTGTACGCCGGAGATGGTTTGCATCAGCGCGCCATAGCGGTTTTTCAGCCCTTCGCGATAGAGCGTTTTCAGGCGACCGATATTTGAGGTGCCGTACTGGGCCAGCTCAATATCCTGGCCAGGCGCGATATAGCAAGGCATACTTAGCGGCCACATCCGCTCGTCACCAATATGGCGCGCGGTATAACGATGCACATCGCGCATAAAAGTGAGCATATGCCGGATATCACCATCAACAGGTGTAATAAATTCCAGCAAAGCCTCGGCAAAATCGGTGGTAATCCATTTATGCGTCAGCGCTGCCCCCAATGCTGCCGGATGACCGGTAGTGGCCAGCGTGCCATCAGCATTGACGCGCAACGTTTCGCGTTCAAGACCACGTTGAATACCTTTCAGAGCCTGCGGATTTTTTTCCAGCCAGGCCAGCGCCTGTGATACGTCCGGGATCAATTTGACCTCCCGCCTGTCGAAATCATTTGAATTAGCATAATTGTAATGGTCGAACAATCAGTCCAATTAGTGCCACCACGTCATGCCCTGAAGCGTTATCGCCGCGATGGCGATATAGCGTAATGCTTTGCCAAGGCACAAGAAAAAGAGCACTGGTCCCCAGGAAATGCGCATCCATCCCGCCAGTAAACACAGCAAATCGCCTATAACAGGCGCCCAACTTAATAATAGCGCGGCCGCGCCATAGCGTCTTAACCAGCCGGACGCCTTCTCCTGCCAGCGCGATGTTTTGCGCAGCGGAAATAAGCGCCCCAGAATAACGTTAGTTACCCCTCCAAGGCTATTACCGATTATTGCTGTTAAAATCAGTAACCACGGCTGGCTGGCCCCTGCCAGTAGCATAGCAATCAACACCACTTCCGAATTACCGGGAAGCAGCGTTGCGCTCAAAAAACTACTGGCAAACAGCGAAATCAGCGACAGCGCGTCGCTCACAATCGTCGCACGTCCACGGCATCCATTCCGGCGCGCTTCGCCGCCTGCAGACCAAAGTCCGCATCTTCAAAGACAACGCATTTTTCCGCCGGCACGCCCATGCGTTCAGCGCAAAGTAAGAAGGTATCGGGCGCGGGTTTATGGTTTACGACATGATCGGCGGCAACCACCGCAGAGAAGTAGTGGCGCAGCCCCAGATGAGCCAACAGCGCTTCCGCCACGGCGCTCTCGCTGCCAGTACCAACCGACATGGGACGACGACCGTGCCACGCCTTAACCACCTCAATCAGCGGCAAAGGGCGAACACTATCAAGAAGCATCGCCTTCACAGCGTTCGTTTTTTCCTGCGCCAGTTGGTGAGGATCTAAATCAGCCTGATTTAATTCGATAATGGCCTGAGCAATCCGCCAGGTTGGAGAACCATTAAGCGCGACCATAGCCTGCATATCGAAACGCATGCCGTAACGTCCCAGAACCTCGTTCCATGCCTTACGATGCGTCGGCTCAGTATCGAGGATCGTGCCATCCATATCAAAAATCAGTCCTGCATAACGTTCGTACATCGTGTTCTCACCCGCCGGTTAAGGAGAGGTTACTGTAACGCAAAAGGCCAGTTTTGTCGCTGCCAGCGACAAACGCAACAAAGGCGCTTTATCGCGCCTTTGTTGGTAATAATATCGTTTTGTGCGTTTATTTGATTCTTAAATCGTTCTCAACCACGCGAACACCCTGTACTTTTCGCGCCACGTCCACCGCCCGTCTGGCGATCTCGGCTGATGAGACAAAGCCGCTGAGCTGTACACGCCCTTTAAAGGTTTCGACACTAATTTCAGAAGACTTAATCTCCTTGTCATTGAACAACGCGGCTTTTACTTTAGTCGTGACCACCGTATCGTCAATGTACCCGCCGGTACTCTCCTTGGTAGGCGAACCCGCACAGCCTGCCAACGATACGGCTACCAGAAGCGTCGCGCAAAACGCAGATATGGCTTTGAACCATTTCATGGATTTCTCTCCTTGCATTTATATCACCCAAAATCAGGTTGTATACAAGGATAAACTATAGTGGAAAGAGGGAGTTGCCAATGAAAAAAGTGCTGAAAAAGATTGTGAATTATTACTCTGGAGAGGGATTAAAAAGACAACTGGAGGTTATTTTAGCAGGAAAACAGAGGAATTCTACAGGATGACTCGTTTTGCCACTCGCCCTTCGGGCCGTTGCTGAAGCAACGTTATCCTCCCTGGCGCTGGCGGCTATCTCGCAGACCATGAAATAACAACGCTGCTGTTATTCTGGAGAATAATGGTGCATCCGGGAGGATGACTCACGCGGTTCGCCCTTCGGGCCGTTGCTGAAGCAACGTTATCCTCCCTGGTGCTGGCGGTTATCTCGCAGACCATGAAGTAACAGCGCTGCTGTTATTCTGGAGAATAATGGTGCATCCGGGAGGATTCGAACCTCCGACCGCTCGGTTCGTAGCCGAGTACTCTATCCAGCTGAGCTACGGATGCATAAGAAACTTGTTTACTACATTTACT
>NZ_JBDYQK010000029.1:0-49872 GCF_043832615.1 Klebsiella sp. KE9456 | reverse complement strand
AGTTCAGGGATGCAATATCTGAATTTTTCAGCCATACGTTACCGGAGATAGCGGGTTCTCTGACGTCCCGAATTAACGATAATTTTCAGGTGCTCAAATCTGTGTCTTGAGGTTTATTGGGTATATAAGGGCTTCCCCGGCATGTCAACGCCGGAGTTTACGATTTCTGTCTGCACTACAGTTAAAAAAAAGGGAGAGACTGCAGTACTATAAACGTTCATGGTGAATCGTCAGTAAGCGTCCAGCGAGCACCGTCTGGTCATCATCTGATGAATTCGACAAAGTGGTATCCACCAAATAGTGGTGGGAACCAAAATGTCAGATTTGCACAAAACAGTCGCTCCCGGCAGCCGTAAGGGCCGCCCTAATTACTCTCCCGAATTTAAGCAGCAGCTTGTCGCAGCCTCCTGTGAACCCGGTGTGTCCATATCAAAGCTGGCGCTTGAAAATGGCATCAACGCCAATCTGTTATTTAAATGGCGTCAGCAGTGGCGAGAGGGGAAATTCCCGCTGCCTTCGGCAGACCTTCCTCAGCTGCTCCCTGTAACACTCGATGCCACCAGTGCCCTGCTGGCTGTGCCGCCAGAAACGCCTGCAGATAAGTCGGAAACCCTCAGTATCAGCTGTGAGGTGACGTTCCGGCACGGAACGCTCCGTCTGGATGGCGCTGTCAGCGAAGGCCTGCTGACAATATTGATACAGGAGCTTAAACAGTGATCCCGCTACCATCAGGCACGAAAATCTGGCTGGTCGCCGGCATCACCGACATGAGAAACGGCTTCAACGGGCTGGCCGCAAAGGTGCAGACCGCGCTGAAAGATGATCCGATGTCGGGTCACGTCTTTATCTTCCGCGGCCGAAGTGGCAGTCAGGTGAAACTCCTCTGGTCAACTGGCGACGGGTTATGCCTGCTGACGAAACGGCTGGAGCGTGGGCGCTTCGCCTGGCCGTCGGCCCGTGATGGCAAAGTGTTCCTGACGCCGGCACAGCTGGCGATGCTGATGGAGGGCATCGACTGGGTGCGACAAGAATTCGCTTAATATATTGTTTTAACACGATTTATGTATAGAACCCGTTATCCCATTAGCGGTAACCTACTGAGGCAGGCGACACCGGTAACAGTGTGGTCTGAAGCCCTCAGGACAACGTAACTCTGGAAATATCCGATCTGAATCCGTGAGGATAGAGGGGCATCTGCAAGCATCGTGCGGATGGAGAGCCAGGCTGAGCGGTTATGTGAACTGCTGATAAACGTCGTTATACCTGACAAGCCAAAGATGCTGACAGGCTTGAACCAAAAGGTGTGTGATCGGTTATTTCCTTCCAGTCTGGAAATACATGGGCTAGAGATCACCGGTGGAGAGGCGGAACCTAACCCGTTCATTTGTATATTAAGTGGAACCTGGTAAGCCCGTATAAAGGCTTGAGCGGTGTACCGAGAAACTGGTACGCACCGTTCTGAGGGGGCGGCGGCACAGCAATGTGTTGCTGCTACCCAACCGCCAGCCAAAGCGCCTGCTGTCGCCCCTCACGCTGCTGTAATTCTGGTCACACGGCGGGCAACCTGGTAGCATGCCCGCCATGAACGAACCTCTTCCCGACGACATCGCCCTTCTTAAACAACGTCTGACTGGCCACGGGTTTTGTCCGGTCACGCTGTAGGCTGATACCACCAGGTCCGGGCGAAAATGGCGTACCTTCATTGACGTGCGCACGGAACAACCAAACGGTGTGCATTATAACCAGTAGCAAACGCCAACTACCTGATACTGCAAGCATTCCGACGATAGGGCAGAGACGCTGATTTCCGGTGTAGTAATAGCAAAAGCCGGGAGAGAAACCGCTGTTAGCAACATAAATCGCTTGATCATAAAAACACCTGCAGCAGTGAATATGATGCAGATGTAACGGTTTCAAATCGAACCGGCCTTATAAAATTAAATATCCGGTATGTATAATTTCAGTATCGTCAGTTTCTCGCTGTACCCTTCGCGCACAGCGTATCCAGTACCAGTCTGATAAAGCGCCGATAATCAGCCTCCACGCTGATCTGGATTTCCGGCAGGTGATACCAGTTGTGTGAGTGACGGAAATCAGCCACGGTTTGGCCCAGTGTGACTTGTCCTTGTGTTTCTACCGCCACGCGAGCAGGTACGGTTTTCAGAAGATCCGGGATTAACACTGCCGCGACGGCCATGGCATCAATCATCACGCAATAGGACTGGTAGCCTCGACCAAGGACGAAGCGCATCATTTTCGCGGCATGGTTTGCCTCTGGCAGCGGGGATTGTTCCAGCCGCTGAATATCCTCTTCGCTGACGTTTACGTTAAAGTGCGTCGCCACATCCAGGCCAACCGCCTGAAATGCCACGCCGGACTCCAGTACAATTTTCGCCGCTTCCGGGTCAACAAACACGTTCCATTCCGATTGCGGGTTATCCCCCGTCGCATTCTCGAACGATGCGCGGTTTGTCCCCCATGCTCCGGCTATCGCCACCACGCGCTTAATCAGTGGCGCGATATCCGGGGCTTTTAACAACGCCATGGCGAGATTGGTCAAAGGGGCAAGTGTGATAACGGTGATTTCATGAGGGTGTTGGCGCGCGCTGTCGATGATGAAATCTACGGCGTGCCTGGGCTGGGCCGCGAGCACTGGAGCTGGATGATGGTTGTTGCCAAGGCCATCATCACCATGGCTGAAAGGATCTGATGGTAGCGGGCGGATCAGCGGTTTGCTCATCCCTCGATATACCGGAATATCCGGGCGTTTGAGCAGTTCCAGTACGGTAAGCGCGTTGTGGGTGGTTTTTGCCACCGGCAGGTTGCCGCAGACAGTGGTGATACCAAGAATGTCCAGTGCGGGCGATTTTGCCGCCAGAATCAGGGCGATGGAATCGTCCATACCGGGATCGCAGTCAATAATCACTTTTTGCATGAGTTTCCTCCACAGGGGATGTTGAACAGACGACAGGGTTTTTAAAGCCGAAGATAAAAATCAGCAGCGTGATGACGCCAGCCACCACCGGGATCAGCCAGACAATGCGCCACTGCGCCAGGTTATTCACATCATTAACAAAAACGTTGAGGACATTGCCCATTACCAACGAACCGAGTAGGGAGCCTGCCCCCATCGAGATAAACATCATCAGTGACTGTGCCTGAGCGCGGATGGAAGGCGGGGCCATCATGTCCGTTACCATCTGTGAAACGATGATGTAAAAACCCATAATGAAGCCGTGCAAGGCAATCGCGATGATCGCCAGCGTCAGACCGGGATAGGTAGTGCTGGTTAGCAACAGTGAATAGCGCAGCACAATCGCCAGAAGCCCCATTACCATAATGGTTTTCAGGCTGAAACGTAGCGCAAACAGCGGGATCAGCGCGGTGACCAGAACTTCACTCACCTGGCCTACAGACATAAAAGCAGCAGTTCGCTCCAGTCCCGCAACATTGAAATAGAGGGGAGCATACTGATCGTAAAGCGTGGACAACATAGTGGCGAAGCAGCAGCACAGCACGAAAACCCTGAACCCACTTCCAGGGTGGTCCAGAGTGCGAAAAGCGTCTGCACCAGTGATATCACGCAGGCGAAACACGCTATTCCCAGCGGCTGGTGGCGTATGCGGCAGAATAAACAGATAAATCAGTCCGGTGACGATCGCCACACCGCCGCTAATGATAAACGGTGTAGCGGTTTTTTCGGCCTGTAGCAGGCTGATCAGCGCTGCAGCGGCAATCCATCCCACCGTTCCGCCGATACGGATAAGCGGAAAGAACTTGTTCCGGTCGGTGACGTGGGTCATCGCCACGCTGTTTGCCAGCCCGACTGTGGGGGCATACAGCAGCTTATAAAGAAAAAACAGCACGACAAATAACAGCGGGCGGTGTGAAAAGTACACCACCAGTAACAAAATGCAGCCACAGAGTATAAACAATGTCGCAATCATTTTGTTCGCCGGGAAATAGCGGTCGGCAATGGCTCCTGACAGTAACGGAGATATCATCATCGACAACGGGAAGCCGGAAACGGCATAAACAATATATTCCCGCATTCCTGCTTCATTCATATAGATGGTCAGGGTGATCATCGATGTTCCCATCAGGAAATAGACGGTGAACATCATTGAAAAAAGCAGGATGTGGATACGGTGGGGATGATGGGTACGGAGAAGCGAGATGGCGTTTATCATGATGGCTCTCCTTCAGTAGCGGCTGTAACAATCGGCTGGTGCAGTACAGACAGGATGGTAGTTTGCATAAACAACTCTCCTTATCGACGCAATGTGAATGCCCTGCCTGACGATGAGAAAAAGCGTTCCGGGGCAAGGCGTTAATGTTTCTCCGGAACCGGAAAATTGGAGGCTGCCAGGGGCGGTTTTGTGTCCGGCAATGGATGTTTCGGCAGGCGGGAATCTTCCTGACAGTGGTAGCGAGTGGGCCAGATAGTGGCCGGATAAACGTTCAGTGAGGTGGCAATCAGCCACTCGCCTTTCGGCCAGGGACGTGAAAGCGCATTCGCCAGCGTGGAGGAGGCCAGCTCCGCTTCCCGCGATACCACTGCCATACTGGTGCCGCA
Organism: Klebsiella sp. KE9456; assembly: GCF_043832615.1. Lineage (NCBI taxonomy): Bacteria > Pseudomonadati > Pseudomonadota > Gammaproteobacteria > Enterobacterales > Enterobacteriaceae > Klebsiella > Klebsiella sp. KE9456. The sequence goes on along the minus strand of NZ_JBDYQK010000029.1, from coordinate 45,296 downwards.
TTTGTGCAGGGCGGCGATGATGTCGGCTGGATGCCAGTCTTGTTTAGTCACTCCTTTTACCTCACAAACTTGCATGTTTAACAAATTATCCTGTTTTGGGATTATTTTGTAAATCACTGATATTCGATTTTGGGATAAAAATCGAGTATCACAAATGTCATCTATTTATACTGAACAGTATCAGCAGGTTATAAGACTGTTGCGTTCGGCGAGACAGGCGCGAGGTCTGACGCAAGCGCAACTTGCAAAAGCATTAGGTCGTCCACAGTCATTTGTTGCCAAAGTTGAAAATGGTGAGCGTCGTCTGGACATCATCGAATTTGCCCATATTGCTCATTTGCTATCTTTGGATCCTGCTGCCGTACTGAAAACAGTTTTGCCTCAGAAGTGACGTTTTATAAGCTCATCGTTGTTGGATTTGATAGTAAATATCCTATTTTTGGATATTTAGCCGGTGCCATGATAGTCGGGCCTTAACTTATTGTTGAGGCTGACGAAATGACTTCTGTCTACTCCATTGAATACCTGATGGTTATAAAGGCATTACGTGAAGTGCGGGTTGCTGGCCATATCACCCAAGAAGAGCCAGGTAAGGCGCTGGGAAGGCCACAATCTTTCATCGCAAAAGTAGAAAACGGAGAGCGGCGGTTAGATATCGTTGAGAGTGTTAGAAATTCTGTGTCATTCCAGTAATATACAATCAAAAAGGAATGACACATGACTCAGCCCTTCGATTTCGACAAAGCCCTCAACGCACTTCAGTCCGCTCGGGCATTAACCGGTAAAGATGGTATCTTAACACCTTTAATCAAACAGTTAACCGAAGCTGCACGGGTTGCCGAACTGGATTCTCATCTGGCTCAGGATGTTGAAGCTAACCGGAAAACGGCTCTGGTAAAAAGACCATCAAAGCACCGACCGGTAGTTTTGAACTGGCAACACCGCGTGATCGCAACGGCACGTTTGAACCGCAACTGGTGAAAAAGCATCAGACCACACTGTCCGACGAAATAGAGCGCAAGATCATTCGGCTGTTTGCGCTGGAAGCAACTGAGCTGATGTATCTCCACAAATAAAGACAGGCGTAATGGCATGTCCTCCTGTCCGCCAGTCCTCATATCCAACCTAACATCCCTGACATTTCCTCTGCCTTCATTTGGTGGAACACTTGCACCGTTTGTGAACGATGCGGTGCCATATTGCCCCCTTTTGGTATTCCGTTGTCATCGCTGTTTTCAGGGTGCGTGAGATTATAAATATTTACTACCAGTGATTTCAGTGGATTACAAAATTTGGCACCAGAATTGCTTATTCATTAATGGCTGATGGCCGCACACAGAAAAAGCGCACTTAAAATGCGCAATGCAACCACATAACCACATTTCTTCACACAGGATGCTTTATGAAAAAGATTATGTTCTCTACTTTATTCGCAGCAGCTTCTCTGCTTGCCGTCGCGCAGCAAGCGCATGCGGGCGCCACGTTGGATGCAATTAAGAAGAAAGGGTTTGTTCAGTGCGGTATCAGTGATGGTCTGCCGGGGTTCTCTTATGCCGATGCCAGCGGCAAATTCACTGGTATTGATGTGGATGTCTGTCGTGCCACTGCGGCTGCGGTGTTTGGCGATGCCAGCAAAGTCAAATACACGCCACTGACGGCAAAAGAGCGTTTTACCGCGCTGCAATCCGGTGAAGTGGACATTCTGTCCCGTAACACGACCTGGACCTCTTCGCGCGATGGCGGCATGGGCTTCCTGTTTGCCGGCGTGAACTATTATGACGGCATCGGTTTTCTGACCCATAAAAAAGCCGGTCTCAAAAGCGCGAAAGAACTGGATGGCGCCACCGTCTGTATCCAGGCCGGTACCGATACTGAGCTGAACGTAGCGGATTACTTCAAAGCTAACAATATGCAATACACGCCGGTGACCTTCGACCGCTCTGACGAATCCGCCAAAGCGCTTGACAGCGGCCGCTGCGATACCCTGGCGTCCGATCAGTCTCAACTGTACGCGCTGCGTATTAAGCTGGGCAAACCGGATGAGTTCATTGTTTTACCGGAAGTGATTTCGAAAGAGCCGCTGGGCCCGGTGGTTCGTCGCGGGGATGACGACTGGTTCACCATCGTTAAATGGTCGCTGTTCGCCATGCTCAACGCTGAAGAAATGGGGATTAACTCGAAAAACGTCGATCAGCTGGCGGCAAAACCCTCCAACCCGGACGTGGCTCACCTGCTGGGTGCTGAAGGCGACTTTGGCAAGGATCTGAAGCTCGACAACAAATGGGCGTTCAACATTATTAAACAGGTCGGTAACTACCAGGAAAGCTTTGACCGTAACGTCGGTAAAGACAGTGCTCTGAAAATCTCGCGTGGCCTGAATGCGCTCTGGAATCAGGGTGGCATTCAGTACGCACCGCCGGTGCGTTAATTCCGCCTTCCCGTCGGGCACTGCGCCATGCGGTGCCCAATGCGTTTTTTCACTGAGGTTTCAATATGTCTCAACGCCCAACCGTAAAAAGGGATTTTTCCATCGGTAACCCTACGGTTCGCGCCTGGTTTTACCAGATAGTCGCCATTGTGGCTGTGTTTACCGTTGCGGGATATCTCATCCACAACACGGTAATAAACCTGGCCAATCGCGGCATTACCTCCGGTTTTGGTTTTCTTGAACGTAACGCTGGCTTCGGCATTGTCCAGCATCTGATTGATTATACGGAAGGCGATACCTACGCGCGCGTGTTCCTGGTGGGATTAACCAATACCCTGCTGGTTTCCGCGCTCTGTATCGTTTTCGCTTCTATTCTCGGCTTCTTTATCGGCCTCGCGCGTCTGTCGGATAACTGGCTGCTGCGTAAGCTATCAACCATTTACATCGAAACGTTCCGTAATATTCCACCGTTGTTACAGATTTTCTTCTGGTATTTCGCGGTGCTGCGTAATCTGCCCGGTCCACGCCAGGCATTGAGTGCGTTCGATCTGATATTTGTCAGCAATCGTGGCCTGTACATCCCATGGCCTACCTCAGCGCCGGGCTCCTGGCCCTTTGTCATCGCACTGGCGCTGGCGATTGCCGGTAGCGTTGGCTTGCTGAAGTTTAATCGCAAACATCAGTTAAAGACCGGTCAGTTGCGCCGTACCTGGCCGTTTGCCGTGGCCATGTTCATCGTCTTCCCGCTGATCGCTCATCTGCTATTTGGGGTCGCCGCCCACTGGGATATCCCGCAACTTCGTGGATTTAATTTCCGCGGTGGGTTCGTCATGATCCCAGAGCTGGCTTCCCTGACCCTGGCGCTGTCGATCTACACATCGTCGTTTATTGCTGAAGTGATTCGCTCCGGTATTCAGTCGGTCCCGTCCGGGCAGAATGAAGCCGCCCGTTCGCTGGGATTGCCGAATCCGGTCACTATGCGCCAGGTGATCATCCCGCAGGCAATGCGGGTGATCATTCCGCCGCTGACCAGCCAGTACCTCAACATCGTGAAAAACTCCTCACTGGCGGCGGCGATCGGCTACCCGGATATGGTATCGCTGTTCGCCGGTACGGTGCTGAATCAGACGGGTCAGGCTATTGAGACCATTGCCATTACTATGGCGGTGTACCTGAGCATCAGTCTGATTATTTCGCTGCTGATGAACCTCTACAACCGCAAGATCGCGCTGGTTGAGCGTTAAGAGAACGGAATAACTATGTCTGTTACCACACATGAAACACCGCCTGTGCCGACGAATCCGGTCAGTAAAGCCTGGGCCTGGGCACGTAAAAACCTGTTCTCCAGCTGGTTCAATACCCTGCTGACGCTGCTATGCCTGTGGATTATCTGGAACGTGATCCCCCCGGCGCTGAACTGGCTGATCTTCCAGGCGAACTGGGTCGGATCAACCCGTGCCGACTGCACCAGAGAAGGTGCCTGCTGGGTGTTTATCCATGCGCGTTTTGGTCAGTTTATGTATGGCCTTTATCCCCATGAGCTGCGCTGGCGTATCAATCTGGCGCTGGTGATTGGGCTACTGTCCATCATTCCGATGTTTATCAAATCGATGCCGCGCCGTGGCCGTTACATCGTCTGCTGGGTGGTGGCCTATCCCATTATCGTCTGGCTGCTGATGTACGGTGGCTACTTTGGCCTTGGCCGCGTGGAAACCCGCCAGTGGGGCGGCCTGACGCTGACGCTGATTATCGCATCGGTGGGGATTGCCGGCGCGATACCGCTAGGGATTTTACTGGCGTTGGCGCGTCGTTCAAAGATGCCGGTCGTACGAACCCTGTCGGTAATTTTTATCGAATTCTGGCGTGGGGTACCGCTGATTACCGTGCTGTTTATGTCATCGGTGATGCTGCCGCTATTTATGGCCGAAGGGACCACCATCGATAAGCTGGTGCGCGCCCTGGTCGGGGTCGTTCTGTTCCAGTCGGCCTATATCGCGGAGGTCGTGCGCGGTGGCTTGCAGGCGCTGCCCAAAGGGCAGTATGAAGCGGCGGAATCGCTGGCGCTGGGTTACTGGAAAACGCAGATTCTGGTTATTCTGCCCCAGGCGCTCAAGGTCACGATCCCCGGTCTGGTCAACACCATCATCGCGTTATTTAAAGATACCAGTCTGGTGATCATCATCGGCCTGTTCGATCTTTTCAGTAGCGTGCAGCAGGCAACGGTTGACCCTACATGGCTGGGAATGTCGACGGAGGGCTATGTTTTTGCCGCTCTCGTTTATTGGATTTTTTGTTTTAGCATGTCTCGCTTTAGCCAGCATCTGGAACAGCGTTTTTACACCGGGCGTAAATCGCACTGAGGTTTTATATGACACAATCTATGATTAATTCTGCTGACGCAATGATGATTTCGCTCGAAAATGTGAATAAATGGTACGGACAATTCCATGTGCTGAAAGATATTAACCTGCAGGTGAAACCGCGCGAACGTATTGTGCTCTGCGGGCCTTCAGGGTCGGGCAAATCGACCACGATTCGCTGCATCAACCACCTCGAAGAACATCAGAAAGGGCGTATCGTGGTGGATGGTATTCATCTCAATGATGATGTTCGCAATATAGAACGCGTGCGAACGGAAGTCGGTATGGTATTTCAACACTTTAATCTTTTCCCGCACCTGACTGTTATACAGAACTGTACGCTGGCGCCGACCTGGGTACGTAAGATACCGAAAAAAGAGGCGGAAGAGCTGGCAATGCACTATCTGCAGCGGGTACGTATTGCTGAGCATGCGCATAAATTTCCGGGACAACTGTCCGGCGGCCAGCAGCAGCGCGTCGCGATCGCCCGTTCGCTGTGTATGAAGCCCAAAATCATGTTATTTGATGAACCGACTTCCGCCCTTGACCCGGAGATGGTTAAAGAGGTGCTCGATACCATGATTGGTCTGGCAGAAGACGGTATGACGATGCTGTGCGTTACCCATGAAATGGGCTTTGCCCGCACGGTGGCTGACCGGGTGATCTTTATGGATCGCGGTGAGATTGTGGAGCAGGCGCCCCCGCAGGAGTTCTTCTCTCAGCCGAAGTCAGAGCGTACCCGCGCGTTTCTGTCGCAGGTTATTCACTAGACGCTCGATCAGCCCCCCTCGCTTAGGCCGAGGGGGAAAAGGAAGAGGCCGGCCAGAGACGTCCAACACGCGCAGCGCCCCCGCCAGCAACTGCGTATTGCGTTTTACCCGGCCCTTTAACAAATGCCGTGCGCAGCCGGGGCCGCCGCATTTCGCTACCCCGCTGAGATATCAGGTCAGTTCGGGAATCAGTTCGCTGAAAGTGGCGATATGCTGCGTTGCCAGCGCGGCGTATGCCTCATTCTCGATCACCGGTATGCTGTAGCGCAACGCTTAGCGCCTCTTCACAAAGACATTGGGTTGACAGTCTTTGTGATATTGATAATCATTATCAATAATGCATTTCTTCCACGACGCGTCGGTTTACCGCAGCCGCGTCGTTCCACGGGGACTTAAGAGCATGTCATCATCCTCGATTGCGTCTTACACTACCGATTGCTGCATCGTAGGCGGCGGCCCTGCCGGGTTAATGCTCGGTTATCTGTTAGCCCGGGCGGGCATTGACGTGACGGTACTGGAGAAGCACGCAGATTTTCTGCGTGATTTTCGCGGCGACACCATTCACCCTTCCACGCTGGAGCTTATGCACCAGCTTGGTCTGCTTGACGATCTCCTGATGTTGCCGCACCAGCGCGCGGAAAGCCTGTGGGCGGAGATCGGCGGGCGCAACGTGATGCTGGCCGACTTCTCCCACCTGCCGACGCGCTGCAAATTTATCGCCTTCATGCCGCAGTGGGAATTCCTCAGTTTCCTCGCCGGACAGGCCGCCGCTTTTTCCCATTTCACCCTGATACAGTCGGCGCAGGTGATCGCGCTGCGCTATAAGCAGGGCCAGGTGTGCGGCGTACTGGCGGACAGCCCGGAAGGGCCGATCGACGTTGCCTGCCAGTTGGTGGTCGGCGCCGACGGCAGGCACTCCGTGGTGCGGGAAAAAGCAGCGCTCAGCAGCCGATCATTTGGCATGCCGCGGGATCTGCTGTGGATGAAACTCAGTAAACAAGTGGGCGATTCGTCATGGTCGATGGGTCATTCCGGGCCAAAGCGTAACTTTATCATGATCGATCGCGGCGATTACTGGCAGTGCGGCTATGCGATCGAGAAGGGGAGTTTCACGACGATCCGACAGAACGGACTGGAGAAATTTTTGCTGCAGGTGGCGAGGGTGGCTCCGTTCCAGGACGATCGCTTTCAGGAGATTGTCAGTTGGGAGCAGGTCAGATTGTTGAGCATCCGTATCGACAGGTTGAAGCAGTGGGCGAAGCCGGGCGTGCTGTGCATCGGCGACGCGGCGCACGCGATGTCGCCGATCGGCGGAGTGGGCGTCAATCTGGCGATTCAGGATGCGGTGGCGGCCGCTAACGCTATTATCCTGCCGCTGCGCCAGCGGCGTTTGCAGCTAAAACATCTGCGGCGGGTGCAGCGGCGGCGTGATTTTCCCACTAAAGCCACGCAATTTTTACAAATCAAAATGAGCCGGCGCAGGACGAAAAAACGCCGTCCGGCGGGCCGCTCCCGTTTGATGACCTGGCTCAGCAACAGCCGCTGGCTGCCGCGGTTAGTCGGCCGCATCATCGGCCTTGGGTTCCGCCGCGAAACGCCACGGATGTTTTAGCGGCATGGGGATGCCGCTGCGGCTTACAACTCCTGTCAATCAGGGAGAAAAAGTCTTCTTCTGCCCTGGGGAAAGCGCATTTAGCGCATTCAACATGATATCCCGGGTTTGGTTAAGATGTTCTGTCAGTATGGCGATCGCGCGATCGGCATCATTCTCAAGGATCGCAGCCAGAAGTTGATTGTGGTCGGTATTGCGCTCCCCCTCTTCGGCGGCGGGGGGCAATAAAACGCGCTGATAGATGGAAAATGCCTCAGCCAGCTGTTTTATCATCAGGAACAGCCACTCGCTCCCGCAGTTTTCCATCATGATAAAATTAAAATCCTCATGACGTGAATGCCACCCTGGATTTAGCTTTCCTGGCTCTTCCGCCAGCGTTTGCGGTGTATGTAGCAGACGGTGGTTTGCGGCCACCAGCCGGGCCTGCCACTCTACATCTCCCGTCGCAATTGATTTCCGCAGGGCAATACTTTCAAAGATAATTCGTTGCTCCGTGAGATCCCGAAGATCGTCAGCGTCTAACCCGCGCACGCTGAAGCCCTGCTGGGGCGCTACATCTACCAGTAATTCGCCGGCCAGGCGATTCAACGCTTCCCTGATAACGTTGAGACTGACATCAAAGCGATGCGCCAGCTCAGAAATCTTCAGTTTGTTTCCCGGCATCAGTTGCCCGGTCAAAATCAATTCCCTGATACGAGCATAGATCGTCTGGTTCAGCGATCTTCCCTCCGTGAGCGTCTTCATTGCAACCTCTGCTTTATTTTCAATAAGTTAATTTTAAAAATGTCCATTATGATGTTAATGATAGCACAAGATATGTTAAGAAGATATTAATACTAAAAACTTATAATCAATAAAAAAATCCATTTTTTACTTTGAAAAAGGTTTTTTGCGGGTATTATCAGCATGACATCCAATCTGACGCAGGAGCTGATATGTCCCATCCACTGAAGAGGTCATCTTTTGAGTTTGAAGGTATGGAGGTGGGTTATTACACCGGCGGGGAGGGCAAGCCACTCATGATGATTCATGGCTCTGGTCCGGGCGCATCCAGTCTTGGAAACTGGAGTCGGGTGCTGGATAATCTGAGTCAGCGTTACCGCATTTATGCGATGGATCTGATTGGCTTTGGCATCAGCGACCGTAAACCTGCGCCACCCTATTTCGATTTCGCCATGTGGGTTCGCCAGGCTAAAGCGATGCTCGATTTTATCGGCGCGCCTCAAATCGGCGTCATTGGTCATTCTCTATCGGCAGCAATTGCCCTGCAGCTGGCAGCATCCGATAAACGAATTTCCGCGATATTAACGACCGGCGCTATCGGCGCCCCTTTTATCGTATCCGATGCAACCAGACGGATATGGCGCTGCCCGGTAAATCGTGCTGAATTAGCGGCAACGCTAAGCACATTAATTCATGACCCAGCGCTTATCGATGATGACTATATTGCCGCCCGCGAGCCGGTTGTTTTTGCATATGGCTATGCCGGTTACTTTAATAGTATGTTTTCCGGAAATCCTCAGCAATATGTTGAACAAACAACGCTGAGTGATCAAACGTTATCAACGATTAATTGCCCGGTTATAATGTTACACGGTCGGGAAGATATTCCATTTCCGCCGGAAACATCGGTTATTTTAGCGGGGAAAATAAAGCAAGCTGACCTTTATATTCTTCATGGATGCTCGCATTCGGTAGCATTTGAACGCAGTCATTCCTTTTTAGCTGCAGTAAATCAACTGTTTAGTTAACTCTTCTTTTACGCACGCTCACGATTATGGATGACATTATCAGGGATTAGTAGGACGCCTGTATCTATACCGATTTTTATTTTGGAAAACGCTGTTCAATCTGGGGGGATGCATTTGTCCCTGTGTTTTGTGAAATGAGGAAACAATAATGAACTGGCTGTCTCAATATAAAAAAACACCTGCATCTTTATGTTTAACCTGTTTTATGACGGCGATGATACTTTCGCTATCAATGACCGCACCAGCGCAAGCAGAGGAAGATCGACTGGTGGGATTGATTCCCGCGATGACAGCAGACAAGCCATTTAAACTGGCGGTGACGGTCGTACATCTTAATGATGACTTTTATAAAGGTATTATTTATGGGATTACCGATGAAGCCAAACGCACTGGAGTGAATGTCGTGCAGGTTTCTGTTGCTGGCGCATATGGTAACGTCCGCGAGCAGTTTGCCCAACTTGAAGCCTTTAAAAGCATCGGCGCCGATGTCGCCGTATTAGCCCCTGCGGCCTATAACGGTTTTGATCCAATTATCAAATCCCTTAAAGAAACCGGCATGAAAGTCGCTTCGGTAGGCATCCCGGTTAACAGTAAGAACATCGATTTTGGCGTGCTTCAGGATGACACTTATATCGGAAAGCTGATGGCCGATGCTGTCTGTAAAGCTGCCGCAAAACCGAAAAAAGTGGCGATGATCCCGGGGCCAGCGGGCGCTGAGTGGGTGCGTCTGCGTTATGAGGGTTTTAAAGCCGAGGCGCAGAAATGCGCCAGTCCGATTTCGGTGATTGATTCTGCGTTCGGCGGCGGCATTGATTTGCAGGAAGGGCTGGCCAAAGCCACAGACATGATGCTGCGTAACCCGGATATTAACTTCATTTATACCCCGCAGATTACCCTCGGAATGGGGGCGGTGCAGGCAATACGCCAGCAGCATCGTGATGCTTCCGTGGTCAGCTCCGCTATGGTGGAACGGGCGGTGCCGATGATTGAGGACGGTAAAATGCTGGCGGTAGTTTCCGAGCCGGGCATCATCATGGGCCGCCTGATCGTACAGTACGCCATTCGCGCGATGGAAAATAAACCGCTGCCAAATCTGGCCCCAGCCGGCGCCGATGGCTTGAGTTATGCGCACTATAACGTGCCGAATAAAGTGCTCGATAAGAGTAATGTCGCAACACATCCTTTTGAAACATATGAAATTGCACCGGCGGACTGGAAAGTCCCGGCGATGCAGTAACGCAGCCTGAGGGAAGCGAGGATGAACAACGTAGCGTCCACTCTTAATCCGAATTCTCCCCTGCTGCGTATCAGTGGGTTGTGCAAACGATTTGGTGCGACCCAGGCGCTGAACAATGTCTCTGTTCAATTTGCCGCCGGGGAAATCCACTGCGTTCTCGGTGAAAACGGCGCCGGGAAATCAACCATCGGAAAAATCGTCAGCGGGCTCTATCCCGCTGACGAGGGAAGTATCTGGTACGACGACCAGCGGGTGGCTTTTAACAGTTCCCGTGAAGCGCGCCACGCCGGTATTGTCATGGTTTATCAGGAGCTGTCCCTGGCGCCGAGCCTGTCCGTGCGAGCCAATCTGTGGCTGGGGGCGGAGAGAGGTAAGACTCTGCTCTCACTTACTCGCCGCTCTCAGGAAAAGAGTTGTGTACAGGACGTTCTGAGCCAGCTTGGACTGGCTCACATTGATATGGAAAGCGCGGTGGGCCAGTTTCCGGTAGCGATCCAGCAACTGATTGAAATCGGTAAATCTCTGATGTCGCAACCCAGGGTGATTATTTTTGATGAACCCACCGCCATGTTGGGTGCTGTTGAAAAAGAGATGTTTTTTAGCGTTCTGCGGCGGTTGCGCGAAACGGACATGGCGTCGGTGCTGGTGACGCACCATATTGATGATGTATTAGCCGTCAGCGATCGCGTCACCATTATGCGCAACGGCCAGGTGGTGGACGCCTTTCCGGTGAAACCGGGAGTAACGGCAGATTTCATCGTCTCGCGTCTGACGGGCAAAGCACCTGGTCGCCATCGCGTTGAGAATAAAAGAGAACAAAACTTTCCGCCATTGCTCGACTTTGAAAACCTGCCGGTCAGCGGCGGCGGTAACCGGGTGTTCAGCTTAGGGAAAGGCGAAATATTGGGTATCTACGGTGTCGTTGGCTGTGGCGGCGACGAACTGTTGCAAAGCCTGGTGGGGTTTATCCCTACGCCGCCCGCAGTTTCGTCTCGCTTCCGGCTGGATGGTTATGAGTGGCGTCCGAAAAGCGTGGTGGATGCGCTGAAAAATGGGGTGGCCTGGCTACCTGCGGGGCGGGCCAGTAATGGCGTTTACCCCACGCTGTCGATTGCTGAAAATCTGATGATGACGCAGTTGAAAAGCTTCAGCCTGGCGGGATTCATCCGCTCCCGGCAAGTTGATGCCTGCGCCGATAAGATGCTGAAAGACTGCGGGGTTAAGTTCGCTGATAAGCATGATTTATTGACCAGTCTGAGCGGCGGTAATCAGCAAAAGGTATTACTGGCGCGGGCAATGGCAAGTGCAAAGAAAGTGCTGGTGCTGGAAGAGCCTACCGCCGGCGTGGATATCGATGCCAAGTATGAAATCCATCAACGCATTCGGGCGCTGGCGGCCAGTGGTGTCTCGGTGATCCTGCTCTCCAGTGATTTAGCTGAAACCATATCCCTGTGCGACACGGTCTGGACCCTGTTTCATGGTCATGTAGTGAACACGTATCGCACGCCGGATGAGCACGATAAAGCATCGATTATTGCTGATGTGGTGGGACAAGAAACAGCCGACGATGCTCCTGATGAATCAAGTGTCAGCCTGACGCGGGAGGGGATGTGATGAATACAAGCAGAGATGTCAGCCTGATGGCTTCGCAGAAACCGGCGATAAAACGTAAGTTCTCGCTGTCTGACTGGATGCTGCCGTTGCTGGTGGTGGTCGTTGCGATTGTAACGGGGATTATTCAGCCTCGGTTCTTATCGGTGAGTAACGGTATTAACCTGGCCTGCCAGCTTGCGCCGCTGTTGATCCTTTCGTTGGGGCAGGCGGTGGCGGTGATACGAGGAGGGCTCGATCTTTCACTCTCTTCTGCTATGTCGCTGGCCGGGGTGGCCGGGGTCATGGTGATGAATCATGCCGGTATTCCCGCCGGGCTGCTGGTGATGCTGCTGGTGGGAGCCTTTACCGGCGCGGTGTCCGGCATGCTGATCTCCTTTTTTAATACTTCACCGCTGGTGATCACGCTGGGTATGCTCTCGGTCGCCCAGGCGTTTGCGCTGATCCTTTCCGGCGGCGTACCTATTTATGATGTTCCCGCCGCTTACATTGACGCGGTCGGTTACGGCACGCTGCTGGGGATGCCGGTGATGGTGTGGATTGCCGTTGCGCTGACCGTGGCTATTGGCGTGTTGATGAAATATACCCTGTTTGGCCGCTACGTATATGCCATGGGATCTAACGTCTCTGCCGCGTCCAAATCCGGTATTAATGTTCGGCTTAATACGGTACTGGTTTATATGGTCAGCGGGTTCTGCGCCGGTATCGGCGCCATTATTCTCACCGCCTGGACAAGTTCAGCACAGCCCATTGCGGCTGCGAATCTGACGCTGCAATCGCTGGCGGCGGTGGTACTTGGCGGTGTCGCACTTACCGGCGGGGCCGGAAATTTACGCCAGGTGATTACCGGCGTGGTGGTTCTGACCCTGCTGTCCAACGTAATGAATATGATCGGCGTGTCGGCATATTATCAGACGCTTGCGGTCGGCGTAGTTATTATTCTGGCTGTGGTGCTTGACCGGTTTCGCCGTCGCGAATCGTACTAATCTTTGTCATGAGTATTTATGCGTAATACATCGGGCATGCTTACCATGATTTAGTTTGCTATAAGGAGTGTCGTTGTGTCTGAAAACGTTAAGTATATCAACCCTGAAAATATCAGTCCGGCCCAGGGGCTCTATTCCAGTTTGACTAAAGTCCGCGCGGGCGATCTCTATTATATATCCGGGCAGCTCTCGGTCGGTTATGACGGTAACGTCGTCGGCAAAGGTGATTTTGATGCACAATTTGCCCAGGTGTTTAAAAATCTCGGCGAAGTTCTGCATGCTGTTAATTGTGATTTTAATGATGTCGTTAAATTCAATACCTATCTGGTGGCGTCGCAGCACATTGATAATTTCATGAAGAACCGACAAGAACTTTTTTCCAGACTATTTTCAACTGCCGATTATGCGCCTAATACTCTGCTGGTGGTCGACCGGTTGGTGAAAGAGGAGTTTCTGATTGAAGTGGAGGCTGTTGCTCGTTCTCGCGATTAATGACAGGTTTACCGGGAAGGTTAATTATGAAACTGGTCACTTATATTTACTCAAACACCAGGAAAATTGGTGTTATTAATCACGCTGGTAACATTATTGACGTCAGCGATATTGTAAACACGAATGATATGAATGTGCTTATCGAGCGTTTTGCGGAGGTCGAGAGCCGTTTAATATTATGTTGTGAAGGTTCTGGTGAAAATGAGGTGGCAATTGACGCCGTGCGCCTGCTGGCTCCCATTCCGGACACGCGGCGCAATATTTTCTGCGTCGGCAAAAACTACTATGCGCACGCTGAGGAGTTCGCCAACAGCGGCTATGATTCCAGCGCCGCGGCGGGCAACGTACCGGCAAATCCGATCATCTTCAGCAAGCCCTCCACCGCTATCTGCGGCCCTGGTGACGCCATCGACAGCACTCTGGATCCGTACAACACCATCGACTATGAAGCCGAGCTGGCGGTGGTGTTGGGGAAAAAGGGGCGGGTTGCGCAGGATGAGGATCCAATGACTTTTGTCTTTGGTTATACCCTGGTGAATGACGTCACTTCTCGCCATTTACAGAAACAGCACAGTCAGTGGCTGCTGGGCAAAGGAATTGATGGTTTCTGCCCGATGGGGCCGGTTCTGGTCACCGCCGATGAGTTTGGCGCCCCCGGCAGTCAGACGATCTCCTGTCATGTAAATGGTGAACTGCGTCAGCAAGCGCCTGTATCCGATTTGATTTTTGATATTCCGCGATTAATTAAAACTATTGGTCAGAATATTACCCTGCTGCCGGGAGATGTTATTGCCACCGGTACTCCGGCAGGCGTGGGACTCGGATTTTCTCCGCCTCGTTATCTTGCCCGCGGCGATAGCGTGACGGTTTCTATGAATGAAATTGGGCAGCTAACCAATACCATAATCTGATAAAAAAGAATGAGGTCATTATGGCTAAGATAGTCAGTGCAATCAGTATGTCTCACGTTCCGGGGGCATTAGGCTGGGCCGATGCGCCTTCCCCTGCACAACGCCAGCGGCTGGCGGAAATCCATGCCAGATTAAAACAGTGTATCGATGAAACTAAACCCAATCTGATCATCGCTTTTTTAGACGATCACTTTGAGAATAATTTTCGTAATTTAATGCCGACATTAGGCATACCGGTTAGTGATGCGAATATCGGTCCCGCTGAACATATGATGGAAGCGCTGAAATTTGATAAACAGCACCGTATCGCCAGCAATGCGGAAATTGCGCAACGGCTACTGGAAAAGCTTATTCACGGCGGTTTCGAAGCTACGCGGATGGGCGCGATTGAATATGGCAATAACCTGATGATGCCGCTGGTGTTTATTAATCCGGAATTCAATATTCCGGTTGTGCCTGTGTATATCAACGTCTTCTCTCCACCACTCATGCCTTATTCACGTGCCTATGATCTCGGCGAAAAAGTGCGGGAGATTATCGATTCTTTACCGGATGAGTTTCGCGTGCACTTTCTCGCCACCGGGGGACTGTCGCACTGGCCTCCGGTCTGGACAGAAGGCGCACCGGAGAGCGATGAGCTGCTGCAGCGCATGAAGATTTACCAGACCATCGGCAAGGAGGCGCTGATAAATGATCCGACGATCTATACCGATTTCGCGAAGTATGAAATTGAAATGATGAGCAAAATGGAGTGGCCGCTGGGGAACAGCCATCCGTTGGTCAACGAAGAGTGGGACCGTGAAATGCTGGAGCGTTTCGAAGCGGGCGATGTCAGCTACATGCGCGCGCTGACCTACGACGAAGTGGAAGAGCGTGGCGGCCACGGGGGCCATGAAGCCCTCAACTGGGTGGCGTTAATGGGCGCAATGAAAGGGGCTCGCCCCGATTATGTCGCCTATGAATCGGTCCCGGAGTGGATCACCGGTATGAGTTATCTGACCTATCCTGGCCAGGAATAAGGAGACGCGAGATGGCAAGAATTGCAGTCGTGGGTGCTGGTATGGGCGGTCTGGCCTTCGCTTCGGTTATGCGGAACAGTCAACACGAGGTGACGGTGTACGAACAGGCCAGTGAACTGGCTGAGCTGGGAGCGGGGATCTCTTTATGGGCTAATGGCACGCGTCTGTTCGAAGAGATGGGGATCGCCGCGCAGATGGCGGAAAGATCCTGTGAGACGGAGATGGCGTTTTTCAGAAATGAGGACGGTAGCATAGCCGGCGCTCAAGCGTTGGCCCGGGGAAACTGGTACCGGAATGAATATGGCTATCCCTATTACGGGGCATTCCGTACCCATCTGCAGTCGGCACTACTCGATGTGATTGGTCAACAGACCATTCGTCTGAATAAGCAACTGGCACGGCTGGAAGAGGCAGACAGTGAAATAACCTTACATTGGGCGGATGGCTCGATGGACAGTGCCGATTTAGTGGTGGGCGCCGACGGTATTAAGTCAGTCGTGCGGCAGTATGTCAGCCCTGACGCGTTGCCGTTGTTTACCGGCAATAGCGCGTTTCGAGGTCTGGCGAAAACCGCCGATCTTGATCTGCTGCCGGAACCACGCTCCTTTACCGACTGGATGGGTGACGGCATGCACGTGCTGAATTTCCCGGTGGGTAAAAATTTCGCATATCAGACCATCGTGGTGTTTATGGATGGTCCGGAAAAGTGGCTGGAAGCGTCATGGCGCGTCCCGTCGGATGCGGAGGAAATCCGCGCTCATTTCACCGGCTGGCACCCTGCCGTCGGCCAATTGCTGGAACACGTTAATCTGGCGGAACGCTGGGGGATGTTCCAGGTCAGTCCGATGTCCTCCTGGTATCGCGGGCGTGCGGTGCTGATTGGTGATGCCGCACACGGCATGATGCCGCACCACGGGCAGGGCGCGATCTCCTCTTTTGAGGACGCGGTAGCGTTGGCGCACATTCTCAATGATGACGCCACGACTTCCTTTACCGGCGGGCTCGAACGTTATGAACAGGAACGCAAAAAACGCGGTGAAAAAATCCAGAAATCCTCCCGCCGGCTTAATGATTGCCTCCACCTTCCGGCCGGACAGGATCGCGTTGAGCGTAATGCGGTACTTAATAGTCTGGAGCAGCACTTCTCCTGGCTGCACAGTTACCAGATTGGCGTTTAACGAGGGAAGCCTGGTGGGGCGCCGCTGATTCACATCATCCTGGCAGACTAATTAATACATTGCAGATCATGCCGCTGTGCGCTGGTTATGCGTAAGCGGCACGCTTATTGCCTGTGATGCTGTACCGATCCCAATAAACATCGCACTCTTTAGCAGGTATCAACATGCCCAACACATATGTAGTACTCTCGGTAGGAATCGAAGACAAGGTGTCGCCCACTCGCACGTTGATGTTCGCACTACAGCACTTGCTGGCATTAACTGGAATATGGGTCTTCCCGGTGATCATTGGCGCTGCGCTCAATCTCACCAGCCAGCAGACCGGCGCCATCGTGCAGGCCTGTTTTTTCACTACTGGTATTGTCACTATTTTGCAATCGAGCCGATTTCTGCGCCTGCCGGTTGTTCAGGGGCCGACGGCCGCTTTTATGGTCGCCGTGCTGGGGTCGGCGCACAGCGTTGGGCTGGGTACCACATTCGGATCGATGTTTGTGGCGGCGTTAATCTTCGCCGCGCTCTCCATTCCGCTGAAACGGCTGGGGATTACCGGCCTGATGATTCGTTATATCTCACCGCCTATCGTTTTTGGCTGCCTTCTGGTGATTATTGGCGCGCAGCTCGCCAGTATTGGTCCGGCAGGCTGGTTCAGCACTGCCAGCGGCGGGACGCTGGGTAACAGCTTTATCGCCGCGTTAGTGACTGTTCTTACCATTATTAGTTGCATGGTGTTTGGCCGCTATGACCTGATAAAACGCGGTGCGCTGCTGTGGGGAATCGGCGTTGGCGTGATAGCATTTAAGCTAATGACGGCGTGGCATCTGCCGGATTTCGCCAGTACGCCATTTATTTCGTTACCCCACTTTTTCGCCTTCGGGTTCGGCGTGTCGATCCCGGTGGTGTTGCTGATGATGCTGGCGTTTCTGCAGGCCTCAGCAGAAGCCATGGGCATGTATTCTCTGCTGGCTGACTGGGGCGGGCAAACGTTGACGACGCAGCGGATTAATCGTGGGCTGTTTACCGAGTTTATCGGCTGTGCCGTTGGCGCGGCAGCAGGCGGATTGGGGACAACATCGTATCCAGAAAATGTTGGTATCATTCGGGTTTCTGGCGTGGCCAGCCGCTTTGTCACATTGACTGCCGGAGTGTTGTCGCTATTTATCGGGCTACTACCGCCGGTTGGGCTACTGCTGGCATCGCTTCCTGAACCAGTCCTTTCCGCCGCATCCTCTATTCTGTTTGGCATTATCGCCCTGAGTGGGGTGCAGATAATGGCGCGTATCCACTGGGACGAACTTAACCTGGCGGTAGCCGCCCCCGCTTTCATACTCTCCATGGGCAGTATGTACCTACCGCCAGCGGTACTGAATTTGCTGCCAGCCTCCCTGAAGGGAATCGTGGCGCAGCCGATGATTATTGGCATCATCCTGCTGATTTCTCTCAATCTCATTATCAATGTATTCGTGCGCGGCTTACGCAAGCCGGTGCTTGAGGAGGAGACATTTTTATGATGAAAAAAGTGACATGGGTGATTAATCCCGCTCGGACCGCGCTGATTGTGGTGGATATGCAGAAGGTATTTTGTCTGGAGGGGGCAGGGTTATACGTTCCTGATACGGCGAATATTATCGAAAACATTCAGGCGCTCAGTAGCCTGATGAGACAATGCAACATGCCGGTGATCTATCTGCGGCATGTGGTGCGGGGAGATGGCAGTGATACCGGGCGGATGCGCGATCTCTACCCTAACGTCAATGCGCTGCTGGGACGCGATAATCCGTCTGTTGAAATCATTGACGCTCTCTCCCCCATGCCCGGTGACATCGTGGTTGATAAGCTGTTTTATAGTGGTTTTCACAACACAGATCTGGATGCGATTCTACGAATGAAGGATATTGATACCCTGATTGTCTGCGGAACGGTAACCAACGTCTGCTGTGAAACTACCATTCGTGATGGTGTACATCGGGAATACAAAATGATTGCTTTAAGCGATGCCTGTGCGGCTATGCCCTATCCTGATATGGGGTTTGGTGAAGTGAGCGCATCAGATGTGCAGCGTATCTCGCTGAGTGCTATGGCCTATGAATTTGCCGAGGTGACGGATACCAGGGATATCATGGCGCGTATCCAGCGGACAGCGCCTCCGGCTTAGTCTGAACCGCTGTCGTGCCTGGATTGACCGCCCACGTGATGGCGATTTGTATAATCTCACATCTCAGGGGGAAAGATGATGCTTCAATACCGATATCCGACCATGCAGGTCGTTCAGTAGGCCGCGATAATCTGTTGATAGAGCGCCTCGGCGGCGGCGAGTTTGCCCAGCTCGCAGTATTCATCGGTCTGATGCGCCATCGAGGGTTCGCCGGGGCCGAGAATAATACACGGTGGCGTATTAAGCGCTGGCAGCAGCAGCGAGGCATCGGTGAAATAGGGAACGATGCGCGGAACCAGCGGTTGCGGGTGTAAAGGCTGGCACAGGCGGAACAGATCGCGGATCCACGGCGTATCCGTATCGCTGAGTACAGCGGGCAGATCCACTAATGTTTCAAGGCGCACGTCTTCCCCCAGATGCTGGTGCAGGCGCGTGCAAATATCAGCGTGCCGGAGATTTGGCGCGGTACGGATATCTACATCGAACGCGGCGCTGTCCGGGACGGAGTTGATATTCAGCCCGCCGCTTATCCTCCCGACGTTCAGCGTCGGCTGGCGCATCAGCGGATGCGGCGGGCCAGGCGAGAAATGACGGATCGTTTGCAAGGCGTCTGCTGCCCGATAAATCGCGTTAATCCCCAGTTCCGGCATCGCACCGTGGGCGGTTTTTCCCCTGGTACGGCAGCGTAGCCAGATTGCCCCTTTATGTCCGATGACAGGATAGTTCGCCGTCGGTTCGCCGACGATCAGCGCCCCGACGCCGGGTAACTGCCCCTGTGACAGCATCGCCTGCGCGCCATCGCAGCCTGTCTCTTCCCCGCCGGTCAACAACAGCACTACGCCACTCCCCGCGCGGATTTCTTCCAACCGCGCGACGCAGGCGCAAAGAAAAGCGGCGATCGCCGCTTTCATGTCGCTGGCACCACGGCCATATAACCGGTCGCCATCCACTTCGCCAAACGGATCGCGAGTCCACGAGGCGTCGCCGAGAGGAACGGTATCCAGATGTCCGGTGAAGGCCAGCGGTAAACCGTTTTGCTGGCCGGGTAAACGGGCCAGCAGATTGCAGCGCCCTTCGCCAAAGGTCGACAACGAGACCTGAAATCCTCGTTCCCGCAGCCAGTCGGCCAGGAACGCCATGCACTCCGCTTCATGGCCTGGAGGGTTGATCGTATCGAAGCTCAGCAACTGACGGGCGAGGGCGAGCGAGGGGGTATTCATTGGCGCGCCCCGGTTAGCCAGTCGAGCGCGTTAATCCACAGGCGGCGATAGCCATCCCAGGCGCTGAACGCCTCCGGTAGCCAGTGGGCCGACATATCGCTGGTCCAGACCAGGGAGCGTCCGCGCTGATACTGACGTACCGCCAGCAGCGGATGGCCGGTTCCGGCGATGGTCGCCAGCAGTTCGCCCTGCGGATGCATTTCCACCTCGTTATAACCCAGCAGCCATGGCCATTCACCGTCCAGCCCGTCCAGCACCGGATGACGGGCGACCGTTTCGGCGTAGCAGCCTTCTGGCGTTTCTACCCGGTCGTCCCACGCCAGGCAGCGTACCGGCAGCACTTTTTCGACAGCGGTGTTACGGAAACGGGCCGCGCCGTTAATCCCCTGGAAACTAAAGTAGCCGCCGATCATCATCAGGTTGCCGCCTGCCGCCACGTAATCGTGCAGCAGCGTCAGGCGGTTGGCGGTCCGTTTGCTCTTCAGCCAGGTATCCGGATGCAGCAGCAGCGTATTGGCGCCGATATCGGAAAGAATAATCACATCCCACTGCTGCAGCGCTTCAAGAGTCAGCGGAAAGTGGTTTTGCGCTTCATGGGCCGGCATGTGGGTGACGGCATAGTCGCTGTCCGCCAGCGCCTGCATAAACGCGTCCGCCCCGCTGTGAAAAGTGGCGGTAAAGAACTGATCAAAACCCTTTACGTGCGTGGCGCTGCTGGTCCATGATTCGCCGACCAGTAAAACTGATTTTTTCATTGATTTCTCCATTAGCCGCCGAAGACGCGCTGCGGGTTAGCGATCATCAGCGTTTCCAGTTGTTCGTCGCTGACGCCGTGACGGCGCAGACGCGGAACAAAATGTTTGAGGATGTAGCCATAACCATGGCCGCCGTAGCGAGTCAGCATGGTTTTCAAAAAGACGTCCTGCGAGAGCAGAATTTGCTGAATAAAGCCGTCGTCGATCAGCTCGCGGATGGCGCGGGCGTTCTCCTCATCGGAGGGGGACTGTGCCGATTCGTCGGCGTAGTAGTAGCTCATCCCGATCATGTCATATTCGAGAAACGCGCCGCGTCGGGCGAGATCGCGCTGATAGGTCTTATCCGCAAAGCTGGGGTTCATATGACACAGCACGGTGTGGCGCAGGTCGGCGCCTTCCTCTTCAAGGATATCCAGCACCTTGTGCCCCAGCCGCTCCCATCCCGGAAGATGTACTTCAATCGGCACGCCGGTGGCGGCGTTGGCGCGTCCCGCCGCACGCAGCGATTTCTCTTCCAGCGGCGTAAAACGGCTGGAGACGCCAATTTCGCCAATCAGCCCGGCAATCACCGCGGGCTTCTCTTCTTTGCCGCCGACGTCGTAGATCAGTTTGTCGGCGAGCGTGGCGACGTCCAGCGCTTTTGACCACTCCGGATGCGATGGCTCAAGGTAGAGCCCGGTGCCCATCACGATATTGAGTCCGGTCAGGCGTGAAATGCGCTGCAATGCCCGTGGGTCGCGGCCAATCCCGAGGTTGGTAGGGTCGACCACGGTGTCGCCCCCCAGAGCACGAAATTTGAGCAGTTCGGCTATCGCTGTATCGACATCGAACAACTGGCAATTATCGCGGCTCATCAGCGGATTCATCGCCAGCTCGCCAAGATTTTCAATGCTCACCGGCGCTTCGGCAATATGCCGATCGCTACAGCAGCAGGGAGCGACCCATTTCCCGGCGGCATCAAGCAGAATATGCTCGTGCATCAGGGTAACCCCCATTTTCGCCAGCGGCATCGGGCCGAGAACGGTCATTACGTGGCCACTGTTCACGCCAACCGGCAATGGCTGTGGATGACGAAAAATGGATCCTTTCACGTTCATGGTTACTCCTTAGCTGGGCGGCGAACCGGATTGAGAATGCGGGTGTTCAGCCAGATCGCCAGCAGGATGATGGCGCCGGTGGCAATCTGGGTATAGAACGGGGAGATATGCGAGAGAATCAGCCCGTTCTGGATCACGGCGATGGAAAGCGCCCCCAACAGGCTGCCGATAATGGTGCCGAATCCGCCGAACAGACTGGTACTGCCGAGCACGACCGCAGCAATCACTTGTAACTCAAAGCCTTCCCCCTGGTTGGAGGATCCACTACCAAGACGCGCGGTGATGATCATCCCCGCCAGCGCGGCGGCCATACCGCTGAGCATGTATACGCGTATCGTCACAGACTGGGTATTGATCCCGCCGCGTCGCGCGCCCTCCGCGTTGGCGCCAATTGCGGTAACGTAGCGGCCAAAACGCATATGATTCAACGTGATATGTGCGACAATCAGTACCGCGATGCCAATGAGCGCTGGCATAGGTACGCCGAACACCCAGGCCCGCCCCATCTGGATAAACGGGTTGTCTTCCGGCACCGGAATCGAATAACCCTGCGTGATCAGCAGCGCGATGCCACGCACGATCGCCAGCGTCGCCAGCGTGACGATAAACGCCGGGATCCCTTCACGGGCGATAAAGAATCCATTGATCGCGCCGATCAGCGCCCCCACCAGCAGACCGCCGATCAATACGACCGGCCACGGCACTCCCCATTGATTAAGGGCGATCGCCGACAGCGCGCCCACCAGCGCCAGGGTTGAACCAACGGAAAGGTCGATCCCCCCGGTGGTGATCACAAAGGTCATTGCGCTGGCGACGATCAACAGTGGCGCGGTCTGGCGGATGATATTCAGCCAGTTGCTGCCGGTGAGAAAGTTGCCGGTGATCAGCGAAAAGACCACGCAACAGAAGACAAAAAACAGCGCAATGCTGACCACCCCGGAGTGGCTGTGCATAATGCGCTTCGGTAGCGAGTGCTGCATGACGCGCGGGCTGGATAGATTAATCATACTCATCGATATCCCCTTAATGGGCGCGAGCGGAGTGAGCGGTAAATTTCTCTCCGACGATCAGGTTAACGATATCCGCCAGGCTGGTATCACGGACCTGCCGTTCGGCGACGCTGGTGCCTTCATACATCACCATAATGCGGTCACAGACGAGAAAGAGATCCTGTAGACGGTGGGTAATCAGAATGACGCTGACGCCGCGGGCGCTTACCCGCTTGATCAACGCTAGCACCGCCTCCACTTCGGCTACCGCCAGCGCGGCGGTGGGTTCATCCATGATCAGCACTTTAGGATTGAACGCGGCTGCGCGGGCAATGGCGATAGCCTGACGCTGACCGCCGGATAAATTACGCACCATCACTTTGGTATCGGGGATCGAGATCCCTAAACCTTTTAGCATGTTGCGCGCGTCGGCATGCATTTTGGCTTCGTCAAGAAAGGGGAGGCCGAGGATTTTTTTAATCGGTTCTCGGCCCATAAACAGATTACCGGCGACGTTGACGGTATCGCACAGCGACAGATCCTGATACACCATTTCGATCTGGCAGCGACGGGCGTCGGATGGCGTCAGAAATCGCTGCTCGACACCATCGATACGAATTGTACCGCTGGTGGGAACAACCGCGCCGGAGAGGATCTTGGTTAGCGTGGATTTACCGGCGCCGTTGTCTCCCACCAGTCCCAGCACTTCGCCGGGAGCGAGCTGAAGATTAACGCCGCGCAATGAGCGTATCGAACCGTATGTCTTGGTGATGTCCACCATTTCGACGCGGGCCGGTGCTGCCTGTTGATGCATGCCATTACTCCCAAAAATGTATAGATGGTCGATGACGTTGCGGTCGGGCGGCGTATCATCCGGCGGTTCACTTCTTGTAAACCGGTTTACTTCATGATGACACGACGCCCTTTGGTTTCTGCTGCTGTATTCGGTACTCGTTCGCCATGGTGATTAAAGCAGCAAACGTGCCAGTTGCAGGAAAGGTGGCGAGTAAGTCTGCTAACTGTATGAGTAAACAGCGATTATTAATGATGTGTTAAGTAAACCGGTTTACTTCGAGCGGAAGGTAAAAGCGGATGTGGCGATAAAATGTGCTAAGAGTGTGCAAAAGATGCTCTGATTTAGTGCATCAATGTGCGAATAGAGTCTCTGGCGATCCATTCGACGGGCAAACGGGTTTGATCCGCAACGCTTTCGCCGCGCAGCAGACGTAACATCAGATTGACGGCGGTGTGCCCCATTTGATGGGCCGGCTGGCGGATTGTCGAAATCCGTGGCTGGGTGAATTCGGCGTAGCTGGCGTCATCGAAACCCACGACCGATAACGCTTCCGGCGCCTGCAGATGCCGGGCGCGTAGACCGTCAAGTATCCCCAGCACCAGAAAGTCGCTGGCAGCGAAAATTGCGGTTGGCGGTTCATCATAAGAGAGCAGATGGTCGAGCGCACGGGCGCCATATTCACGCTCATATTGACCATACATCGCCCATTCTGGCGGGCAGTTAAGCCCCGCCAGCGCCAGCGCCTCGCAAAACCCCTGATAACGCTCGCGTACGCTCATTAACGCGTCCGGGCCACCGATAAAAGCGATGCGGCGGTGTCCGGCGGCGATCAGTTGCTCGGTGGCTAACCGCCCGCCCTGTAGATTGTCGGCGAAGACTTTGGGGGCGCTGCTGCCGGGAATATCTTCATCCAGCAGCACGATGCGCTGGTGGCGCTGAATTTCACGGCGGAGCAGGCCATCATCGGGGCGGTTGGTGGTGAAGAGCAGACCATCGACCTGGCAGGTATCCAGCCAGCGAATAAACTGGCGCTCCTTTTCTGGATTGTTGCGAGTAATGCACAGCACCAGGCTATAACCCTGTGCGGACGCCGCTTCTTCCGCGGCATCCGCCAGTTCGGCGAAAAAGGGGTTGGTGATATCAGGCAGCACCAGCCCCAGGGTTTCACTACCGCCTTTGCTGAGGCGGCGTGCAAGGCTGTTGCCGCGATAATCCAGCTCACGAATCGCGGCCTCTATCCGGTCTGCGGTGTCTTGAGGTAGCGCCAGGCTGCGGTTGAGATAGCGCGAAACCGTGGCTTTGGAAACGCCTGCTCGCTGGGCGACATCGGAAAGAACGACTCGTTTTTTTATCATGGCGGCATTGCTGATAGTGTCGGAACCTTATAAGTAACATAGAGTGTGGTTAAGTTATACTTTTCTGTTGAACCGTTGTTCAGGTTGTCATGATCGATAAGAGACGCTCGCTGACTCAGAAAATATAGTTTTTTCTTATGTCTTCCTGAAATAACACTTTTGCCACTTGACAAGTCGGCACAAAACGCGAATTTTAATAACCGTTCCCGACGTTGCTTCTGCTTTTATGTTTTCCCTGAGATAAATGGATGGCAGGGAAGGCCTGCTGCTCGATCATTACCAGAACGCTATTCCGGCGTCTGTATTTCGTTATTCGTCCCGCCTGAACATTCCCCGTTTTCCGGGGTTAACCATCCTTTATCTTTTGTCGAGGGCGTTATCTATGTTACTCAACACCAGCAAAAAAATGGCATTAATGGTCGCATTCAGTCTGTCTGCCCTGTTTTGGGGAAGAGCGTTTGCCGCCGCACCAACTTATGCGTTAGTACAAATTAACCAGCAGGCGTTGTTCTTTAATGAAATGAATAAAGGCGCACAGGAAGAAGCCAAAAAAAGCGGTAAGGATTTAGTTATCTTTAATGCTAATAATAATCCGGTGGCGCAGAATGATGCGATTGAAAACTATATTCAGCAAGGTGTAAAAGGCATTATGGTTGATGCCATTGATGTTAATGGTATCATGCCTGCGATAAAAGAGGCGGCGGCGAAACATATTCCGGTCATTGCTATTGATGCCGTACTTCCTTCCGGGCCGCAGGCTTCACAGGTCGGCGTGGATAACGTCGAAGGCGGTAAAATCATTGGTCACTACTTCGTGGATTACGTCACTAAAAATAGCGGTGGGAAAGCGCGAATCGGTATTGTTGGCGCGCTAAACTCGGCTATCCAGAATGCGCGCCAGAAGGGGTTTGAAGACACGCTAAAAGGCCATGATGGCATCTCTGTCGCCAGCGTTGTCGACGGGCGCAACGTTCAGGATGACGCGATGACCGCCGCGGAAAACCTGATCACCGGTAACCCGGATCTCACCACCATTTATGCCACTGGCGAACCGGCTTTGCTGGGCGCAATCGCGGCGGTGGAAAACCAGGGTAAACAAAAAGAGATCAAAATATTCGGTTGGGACCTCACCGCTCGCGCCATTACCGGTATTGATGGCGGTTATGTCACGGCGGTATTGCAACAGGATCCGCGCAAAATGGGGGAGGAAGCGGTGAAAGCGCTGAATGCGATTGCCAGCGGTAAGACCGTTGAAAAAAGCATTTACGTACCGGCGACGGTAGTCACGAAAGCGAACGTCGACAGCTACCGTCCGCTTTTTAAATAATCCGCGGGCCTCACGCGTTGTTTTGCAACAGTGAGGCCAGTATGTTGGCATCGGGAAAGGCTTGCAGGGTGCCGCTACGGCTGATGGTTAATGCCGCTGCACGGCTGGCGTGACGCAGAGCCAGTTCATCAGGGCGCGTTTCCCTGCGCAGGGCGGAGGCCAGCATCACCGCCAGGAACGTATCGCCTGCGCCGGTGGTATCGACGACCGTTGTCGGTTCGGCGGCGACGTCGATAATCCCCTGATGGTGATAGAGTCGGGCGCCCAGCGCGCCGCGGGTTTCCACAATCAGCGTGGTGGCGGGGTCAGGATGTAGCAGTCGGGCTTCGTGTTCGTTAAGTACGGCGATATCGACCAGCGGCCAGAGATCGGCAAACGCCGGGTGTACCGGAGAAGGGTTAAAGACCGTGACCATCTGTTTACGGCGGGCAAGCGCGAAGAGCGAGCCGGTTTTTGCGGCAGAAAAATTTCCCTGTTGCAGCAAGATATCGCCGGGGCACGCATTGGCTAACAGCGGTTCGATTATATCGAGCGTGAGGGCTTCCGCGGCGGCAGTGGTGGTCATAATGGCATTATCATCATCTTCGGTGGTGAAAATAATTGAGGTGTCGCTATGCGTTGATATTGCGTGCTGGGGATAAAATAATAATGACTCCTGGCGAAGGGTATTATGTATCCATTGGCCATAATAATCATTGCCGCTACCAGCGATTAATGTCACTGGTAGTCCGCAGCGGGATAAAACAATGGCCTGATTAGCACCCTTTCCGCCAATATCCTGGGCTGTTTTTTCGCCGTGCAAAGATTCTCCTTTTTGTGGTAACGAGGCACAGCGCCAGATTTCATCGACAGTGATATTACCGACAACATAAATATGCATAACCGATTCCTTTAAATATGAGGTTGATTTATGAGTGCTATATCAGCAGGAAAAAGTAGCGCAATTCAAGATGTTTTTTCACGAAGTAAAGCGGTTATTGGTGTTATTCATTGTGCACCTTTTCCTGGTGCGCCAAAATATCATGGGGAAACTGTGTGTTATATTATTGAGCGTGCCTTGAAGGATGCGGAAAATTATCTTGAAGGCGGCGTTCACGGCTTAATTGTCGAAAATCATGGCGATATTCCTTTCTCAAAACCGGAGGATATCGGCCCGGAAACCGCAGCGTTAATGGCGGTAATCACCGACAATATTCGTCGTCGTTTCCCGGTTCCGCTGGGAATTAACGTGCTGGCGAATGCG
This sequence comes from Klebsiella sp. KE9456, assembly GCF_043832615.1. Taxonomy (NCBI): domain Bacteria; kingdom Pseudomonadati; phylum Pseudomonadota; class Gammaproteobacteria; order Enterobacterales; family Enterobacteriaceae; genus Klebsiella; species Klebsiella sp. KE9456. Next base: position 18,007 of record NZ_JBDYQK010000029.1, on the reverse strand, counting down.
GCCATTCCCGCGCTGGCGACAGCGCTGGCGGGCGGGGCTGATTTTGTGCGCGTTAACCAATGGGCCAATGCTTATATCGCCAATGAAGGTTTTATCGAAGGCGCTGCGGCAAAGGCGTTGCGTTACCGTAACCAGCTGCAGGCCAATCACATCCGCGTCTTTGCCGACAGTCATGTTAAACATGGCAGCCACGCTATCGTTGCCGATCGTTCGATTCCTGAACTGACCCGCGATGTTGAGTTTTTTGAGGCCGATGCGGTGATTGCCACCGGGCAACGTACCGGCGATAGCGCCACGTTGTCGGAAATTGATGAGATCCGCAGTGCTACCTCGCTCCCTTTACTGGTCGGTTCCGGCGTTACGCCGGATAACGTGGTGGAGATCCTTAGCCGTACTCAGGGGGTTATCGTCGCCAGCACTCTGAAAGAGGAGGGCGTGTGGTGGAACCCGGTTGAACGGGCGCGCGTGAAGCACTTTATGGCCGTGGCTCAGGCGGCGCTGGAGGAGGAGTAATGGAAACGTTCAGCGACCGTTTATTGCGAGAACATCAGGCGCTGTGGCAGGCGATGCAGCGGCATCCATTTGTGGAAGCGATAGTGGAAAATCGGCTGGCCGAAGAGGATTTCCATCGTTATCTGGTCTATGAAGGTGACTTTGTGGCGACGGCGGTAAAAATCGTGGCGCTTGGTGTGAGCCATGCGCCATCTCTCTCCCGGCAACGCTGGCTGATCGGCGGCCTGAATGCGTTGGTGGACACTCAGCTTGGTTGGTTTGACGCGGTGCTGGCACGACGTGGCGTGCAGAAGGAAAAATACCAGCCGATCCCGCCGGGGATCGCGCGTTTTCATCATGGCATGCTGCTGGCTGCGCAGCGCGGCGGCTATGCCGACATCATTACTCTGATGTTCGGCGCCGAGTGGATGTACTATCACTGGTGCGCCCGCGCCGCCGCCTGCCCGCAGGCGGACAGCGACCTGAGCGCCTGGCTGGAGATACATGTTGACGACGCCTTTTATGGTCAGGCCTGCTGGCTGAAAGAGGAGCTCGATTGCTGCGCTCAGGGGCTGGATGACGCGCAAAAGCAGCGTCTGTCGGCCCTGTACGCCGATGTTCTGCGCTGGGAAATTGATTTTCACTCCGCCATGCTGGCGACCTAAATAAATAAGCGGGCGCGCCGTTGCGCCCGCCGGTTCAACGTATTCGCCGTTCAGCAAGCCGCAAGATGCCCGCCGCCAAAATCGATAAAGCGCTGTTGTTCCCCCCGCCAGCCGAGGGGTTTGATGGGATCGGGACGTTCCGGCGCTGGACTGGCGATACGCGCTTCCCGTTTGCGCTGGACGTCAGGCATGGGAACGGCGCTGAGCAGGTGCCGGGTATAAGGATGCTGTGGATGGTGCAGCACCCTATCGCGCGGGCCGATCTCAACGATCTGGCCGCCAAACATCACCGCCACGCGATGGCAGATGCGTTCCACTACCGCCATGTCATGGGAAATAAACAGATAGCTGAGCTGGTAGCGCTGGCGCAAATCCTCCAGCAGCGTCAGCACCTGCGCCTGTACTGACACATCCAGCGCAGAGACCGATTCATCGGCGATAATCACTTTGGGGTTTAGCGCCAGGGCGCGCGCGATACAGATACGCTGGCGCTGGCCGCCGGAAAACTGGTGCGGATACCGCCGCATCGCGTCTGTCGGCAGGCCGACCTGCTGCAACAATTGCGCCACCCGCTCTGCGCGCCGTGCTGTTGGCGTCTGCTCATGAATCAATAGCGGTTCGCCTACCAGATCGAAAATGGTTTTGCGAGGGTTGAGTGCTGCCCAGGGATCCTGGAACACCATCTGCAAATCACGTCGTATGGCTCTTAACGCCTCACCCTGAAGGCCGTGTAGCTCCTGCCCGTTAAGCTGTGCGCTGCCGCTAAACGGCACCATATTCATCAACGCCTTTGCCGTTGTGGATTTCCCGCAACCGCTTTCACCGACGAGGCCCAGCGTTTCGCCGGGGAAAAGATCGAAGCTGACGCCTGCCACGGCATGGACTTCGCGGCGTACGCGCAGGCCGTCGCCGCGCACTGGGAAGCGTACACTGAGGTCGCGGATGCTGAGCAGAGGCTGGATTTGTTTAACCGGCGCCAGCGCGGGGGCCTGACCCAGCACCGGTACCGCCTGCAACAGTTGGCGGGTATAGGGCGTCTTTGGTGAGGTAAACAGCGTCTTTACCGGGGCTTGCTCCATGATGTTGCCGTGATTCATGACCAGCACATCATCGGCCATTTCTGCCACAACGCCCATATCGTGAGTGATCAGTAGCAGGCTGGTAGAAAATGTCTGCTGCAGCTCGCGCATCAGGTCGAGGATTTGTGCCTGGATAGTGACATCAAGGGCTGTTGTCGGCTCATCGGCAATAAGTACCTGAGGCTGGCACAGCATCGCCATGGCGCTGACCCAACCGCGTCGTTCACGGTGGTCCAGCGTTAGGTATGGCGAGTGCCACCGCGGATATCAACAGGATGTCGGGAGCGCGCAGGTTCATTTAGCGGGCGCTGACAATGACATGATTTACATTGTACCTTTAACCGTTGTGTCCGCTATTTTTATCCCTTCTTTACTGAAAGGCCGTTGCGTTGGAGCGGCAGGTATCTCTTGCTTAACGATATCAATCGGAATATTCGCCAGTTCAGGAGACGGTAATAACAGGGTAAATGAGTCAACTATAGTCATATACGGGAATACGCTTCTGGGAATTCACGGCGTCGCCGCCTTCCTGCAACTTGAATTATTTAGGGTATATAATTACTTTAAAATGTCGTTAGACTATCAGCGTAAGTGTATCATACCCCCAGAATCACAGTTTCAGGTGGCATATGAGCGAGCATACATCTCGTACCGCTATTCTTGTGGATGACCATCCCCTGGCGCGCATGGCTATTCGTGGTGTACTGGAAAAACAGAACATTGTCATCATCAAAGAGTATGAAGATGGGGCAGCGGCTCTGCAGGCATTAACGAAAACGGCAGTGGATATAGTCGTTGTGGATGTCGAAATTCCAGGTATAAATGGCGTTGAGCTGGTGGAGAAACTCAGAGCGCAGCGTTTTACCGGTATATTAATCGTTGCGTCAGCAAAAAACGATCGTTATTACAGTAAACGCTGTGCGCAGGCGGGCGCGAATGCGTTTATTAGTAAAAGACAAGATATGGAAAATATTCTTGCCGCGATTAATGCAGCGCAAAATGGTTATAGCTATTTTCCTTTTTTCCTCGAAGAGTCGTCTGCTGCGTTAACGGACAGCCAACGTCTGGAGTCACTTTCAACGCAGGAGATGAAGGTGATGAGCTATGTGCTAAGCGGCCTTGATAATTCTCAGATTGGCGAGGCGATGTATATTAGCGGTAAAACGGTGAGTACCTATAAAACGCGGTTAATGGAGAAGTTAGGCTGTAAATCGTTAGTCGAACTCCTCTCTTTTGCCCATCAAAATAAGCTGACCTGACGATGAATCCGTGGCTTGTGATACTCCTTATCATCTTTGTCGCAAGCGCACGTGCTGTTTATGCGCAAGGTGAGCCTCCGGTTGAACTGGAGCTCTCAGGTTATAGCTACATCACGCCGGTACCCGTCTATTTGAGCGAGGATGACAGGCGTTGGTTGCAGCAGAAACGGGCGTTACGGGTTGGGGTTTATCAACCGGGGCAGACTCCTCTGGTGCAAACAATGCTCACCGGGCGCTACCGTGGAATGAATGCTGATTATCTGACGCTAATCCATTATTCGCTGAATATCCGAATCGTCGTTCTGGCCTATCAAAATCGCACCGATGCGATGCGCGCGCTAAGAGCGGGTGAGATCGATACGGTGTTGACCGGCCTTGACAGTCGCATATTCGCTGAAGAGGGTATTGAGAGCTCAGCCTCACTGGTGCATTCCTGGCCCGGGCTGGTGACATCTCTGACGAATGTGATGGCCCCCTTACAAAGTCCGCAAAGTACTCGTGTTGCGGTTGTTGACGGCTATCCCGATGCTGATTTCATTCATCAGGCGTTCCCCAACGCTGAGATAGCGAATTATACCCGCTATCAGGAGGCGCTGAGTTCCGTTGTCAACGGGCAAAATGCGTGGTTTATGGGGGATTCACTGACGACCAGCACCTGGCTTTCTCAGGAGTTCAGCCTGGCGTTGAGTACGGTTAAATATTGGTCTGCGCCGCAGAAAACGAGCCACTTTTTATTTTTATCGGCGCAGAGACGCTTGCTGAGTATTATCAACAGCACCATCAGCGCCATAGATGAAAATCAGCACGGACAAATTGCTCAGTCGATGATCGATAAAGGCAATCTCTCTTTTCTGCTCGAACCGTTAAATCTGACCCCTCGTGAAAAGCAGTGGTTAAAAAATCACAAAACGCTACGCGTGATTATTAATCCATGGTTTGCTCCTTACACCATGACCGACAGTAATCAGGAAATACGGGGAGTTGTGGGCGATCTTCTGAATCTGATTAGCCTGCAAACCGGTCTGCAGTTTGAAACCGTTGTCGTCAAATCGAATGAAGACATGATTTCAGCGATGAAAAAGAACAACTGGCATATTGTGCAGGCTGCCGCCTATGATTTGAGCCGTGAAAACGATCTTTCCTTTACTCACCCTTTTATTACCACCCAGTTTGTTACCGTTGTCAGAAAGGAGGACGCTCAGGCGATAGCGCTTCAGGCTGGATCGCGCGTGGCCATCAGCGCCGCGAGTACTTTACTGATGAAACTGAAAGCCCAATATCCGGGTATCCGCTGGCAAGAAGTGGAAAATTCCAGTGTGGCGCTCAACCTTGTCGCCACGGGGGAAGTGGATGCTGCGATTTCGAATCAACTGACTGCCCGCTATTTTAGCGAACATTATTATCCCGACCAGCTTACGTGGCTTCCTCTGGTGGACGCCGATCCAGCGGTAATTAGTTTTGGCGTTCCCCGCTCTGAGCCGGAATTGAGACAGATCCTTGATAAAGCCCTTGACGATATACCACAGAAAGAAGTTTTACAGATTGTCAGCAAATGGATACGTCTGCCGGATGTCAGAATAGATACCTGGGAGTTATATAACCGCCCCTTCTATCTGGTAGCGGCGCTGGCTGCGCTGTTGGTGATAAGCACCTTACTGTGGGTGATTTATCTGGCAAGGGAAGTGAGTATAAGAAAGAACTCACAACGTTTACTGGAGATGGAAAAGAACAAAGCGCAAAAGGCGAATGAAGAGAAGCGGGAATTTCTCTCCCATATGAGTCACGAGATCCGCACTCCAGTAAGTGCCATCGTGGGATTTCTGGAGCTCCTGCAGCTTTCTACGGTAAGCCTCAGCCCTGAAGATAAAGCCTCGGTTGATCATGCAGCTATGGCTTCACGCTCATTGTTAAAACTCATTGGCGAGATCCTCGATCTGGAAAAGATCGAATCAGGTTTGCAGGAGGTGGTGCAGAAATGGGTGAATTCGGATGCCCTGATAAGAGAGAAAGTCCTGCTTTTTACGGCGCTTGCTGCGCAGAAAGGGATAGAATTGCGCTATGACTCGCATCTGGATCCAAAAGAAGCAATGCAGTTTGATCCACAGTTGTTGGGACAAGTGCTGACTAATCTTATCGGCAACGCGGTAAAATTTACCCGGCATGGCCGCGTTGAGGTATCTGCGAGAAAACATAATCATCTTCTGACGATTTTCGTCACTGATACAGGACCCGGTATTAGCAGTGAAGAGCAGCAGTCGTTATTCATGCCATTCAGCCAGGGGAAAGTGGGTGTGCGTCATCGAGGTTCTGGGCTGGGCCTGGCGATTGCCCGCGCATTGATGAAGCAGATGGGCGGAACCATCGAGCTGCAAAGCGAACTGAATCGGGGAACTCGCGTGATGCTGAATTTATCGGTGCAAACTTCTTATCAGGCTATCCCCGACCCTGCGGAAATCGTTTCCTCACCTTCGGTTATTGGGCGATCGCTGCGGGTATTAATCGTCGACGACCATCCCTCCAGCCGTCTGTTGCTAAAATGCCAGCTTGCCACGCTGGGAATTGTTGCGGATGAAGCCGGGAATGGCGAAGAGGCATTACGCTATCTTCAGCAGGATCGTTATGATTTATTGATTACTGATCTTAACATGCCGGTGATGGATGGCATTGCGCTTACCCGGCAGGTGAGACGTTTTGATAGCGATCTTCCAGTCTGGGGGCTGACTGCCACGGCGCAGCAACATGAACGCGAACGTTGTCTTGCGGCGGGAATGACGGATTGTCTTTTTAAACCGGTTACCCTCGCGCAAATCTCTCATTTGTTAGCCGGAGTGAGTCAGACGAACCGGGCGAGGTTTGATGAGAAGCGGCTCGCCTTGCTGGCGCAAGGTAATCGGGCGCTGATGCTCACCGCACTGCATGATGCACAGCGGGAAAATCGACGGGATTTGGCTGCCGCCCGGGCGACCGCACGGGATGGGGATTACCTGTCAGTGAAGCATCATATTCATCGTCTCAACGGCACAGCCCAACTACTGGGAGTGAGTGAATTGATAAATATCGCTCAGTCGCTGGAAGATCGGTTGCCCGAGGCTATTTCTGCGGCAGAACTCCTCGATGTTTTTGACCGAATCGAAAGTTCGCTCAATGAGTTGGATCACGACATAGAAAAATTCCATCCATAGCCCCTCTTCCTACATCTGTAGGCGCCCCCTGACAGAATAATAAGCCGCCGCTGATGTTACTCTACTGTTAGCCAGGTAAAATTAACCCTGTTCCGACGCAATATATTCGGTTAACTGTTAATAGAATATTATCTAAGAAAAATCTAAATTCATGGTTATTGCAAGTTCTGGCTATCAAATATCAATAGATCATTAAGTTGTGCCTATGTGTTATGATAGTTTTAAATTCTATATTTTAATTTATTAATGGTGATTTACTTTGGTTTTTCATCATTATTGTGGATCAATGGTCTGTTGATGATAAAAAGATAGTAGAAACGATCGTTTTTAACAGTGTGACTGAAATCCATTACTTTTATGCTGTCATAAAAATTTATTTTCTGTAAATTTTACATCGAAACACGAGAGGGATTACTGACGTTAAATAACAAAGGGGATTACGCCGAAAAGGTAAGTTTTATGGATTTGTCAGACGCCATTTTTTCTGATGATTACTTTTTTATCGTCGGCATCAGTGCGTTGTTAACGCCGGAGTTGATTGATGAAAATTACTATATTATAGATATTGATACGACAAACCTGTCAGAAGTGCGAAAACGAATATTTCCTGGCAGGAAAATTATTGTGTTTATCACCAACGATCTTGACTACTATGCATTAAAGCATATGGCGGATTTTGTTTTTATTGATAAAAAATGTCGATTGAATGAGATTCCCTCTTGTTTGCTGGTCAAGAATTCACAATATAATTACAGAGTTAAATATTCACTTTCTCGTCGGGAGAAAGAAGTCCTTTCTTGTATGCAACAAGGACTGGATGCCAAAGAAATTGGCAGGCAATTAGGGATGACGATGAAGACATTTTATACTCATCGGCGCAGCCTGATTTTTAAACTACGGCAAGGCAATCGCGTTTCGCTGTATCAGAATATTGCGCGCAGCGAACTTTATAAGCAGAACACTTGCGAATATAGCTGAATGTTATGCCGTATTAAACAATTTTTTATGGAGGTACAAGACACAAGAATTTTTTTAGCATGTCTCTTTTTTTACAATTTAATTAACTATCTGGAATTTATATATGAAAAAGATTGCACTGATTTCTGCTCTTATGTCTCTGTCCGTATTTCAGGCGGCAAATGCTGCTGATGGAGTGATTAACTTTACCGGGAATATTACCGGTACAGCATGCGTGGTTGATACTTCTGCTATTGCTCAACCTGTTGATCTCGGCACTATTTCGACCGCGACATTTGCCGGTGGTAATGGCGCGACGGCGGCGGCAAAACGTTTTAACATTGTACTGAAATCCTGCCCGGAGAGCGTTTCCAGCGCCAGCGTTCGCTTTGATGGCACAACGAATACCGCGAATCCGTCTATTCTGGCGCTAAGCAGTGGGCAAAGCGCATCCAACGTCGGTGTGGCTATTTATGAGCAGGATAGTACCACGCTCATTCCAGTCGGTTCTTCCTCAGCAAGCGTGACTCTGCAGGAAGATGTTAATAACACGCTGACTTACTTCGCTAAATATATGGCAACGGGCACCGTTGGCGCAGGAACGGCAAATTCTTCTACGTCATTTACCGTGACTTACCAGTAAAAGCAGGGCCCCTTGTGGCCCTGACTCTCTCAGGATCTCTTCATGTTTCAGAAAGTATTAAAAAAAGTCGTGGTGAGTCTGTTACTTGTCTCAGCAACGGCGATCAGTGGCGTGGAAATAGGCGGTACCCGACTTGTTTATAACGGTAGTGGCCATCAGGCGGCTATCAGTGTGAGTAACCCGGATAATACACCGTATTTAATTCAGTCATGGGTCAGTAACAGTGAAAACAGTGACGATGGTGATAGTATTTTTATTACCACGCCGCCGTTATTTAAATTAAACCCACATGCACAGAATTCGGTTCGCGTAATGTTAACTGACAACACCGTACCTCAGGACAGGGAAAGTGTATATTGGCTGAATATTAAATCAATACCATCATCATCGGCGGATGCGAAAAACGCATTGCTGATTGCAGTAAAAAGTAAAATGAAGATTTTTTATCGCCCGGCGGGATTAAAAGGCGACCCTTCATTAGCTTATCAGCAATTAACTTTTTCAACGGCTGGTGGAAAGCTGAATGTGCATAATCCGTCACCTTATAGCGTGTCGCTCTATGATGTGAAAGTTAATGGCAAAGAATTAGAAAAACCTCCAATGGTTTTACCATTTCAAACCGTATCGCTATCTCAGGCAGCGGTAACTGGTGGTGAAGTATCGTGGCGTGCGATCAATGATTTTGGAGGTATTACGGCTGAACATAAATTTAAAATTTAGGTTAATCATTCATGCTCCATGTCAATGCTGTGTCAGGTTATGTGAAATTAACTCAGTTATCTGTGCTTATTTATTTATGCATGCACGCTCCTGTGCTACTGGCTGAGGATTATTTTGCCCCGGATTTTATTGAAACCCGTGGAAATGTTCCACGTGATATCGATATCTCCCGTTTTAGCAAAGCCGACGGGCAGATTCCCGGTGTTTATCATGTCGATGTTTATCTCAACGGGAGCTATGTCGACTCACGCGATATCACTTTCATCGGTAATGAAAGTGATTTGGTGCCGGTTCTGACACGTGCAGATTTTACCCAATGGGGCGTGAAACCGAATGCGCAGCCTGGCTGGATGGATGTGCAGGAGTCGGCATCGGTCGAAAATATCAGCGCTCTCCTGCCCGGCAGCCAGCTTCATTTCCAGTTTAATGGCATGCGGCTTGAGCTCTCCATGCCGCAGGAGTATCTGCGACGGGATCCTCAGGGATCTGTATCGCCAGTGCAGTGGGATGATGGGCTGAATATGCTGTTTTTGAATTACAACTTTTCTGCTGCTAATAACCATAGCAACGGCAACTCACGGAACGACAGCTATTTAAATCTGCGCAGTGGTTTCAATGTGGGAGCCTGGCGGCTACGTAATTATTCAACCTATAACAACAGCGATGGAGTGAGTCGCTGGAACACTATCGGTACGTCCCTTGAGCGGGATATCAAAAAGCTGAAAAGCCAATTTAGCGTAGGCGACGGTTATACCCAGGCCGGCGTATTCGACAGCGTTAATTTTCGTGGCGCCCAGCTTTATTCCGATGATTCGATGTTGCCGGAAAGCGTGCGTGGGTTTGCCCCGGTGGTACGCGGTATCGCACAGAGCAATGCTCAGGTCACCATACGTCAGGGCGGGAATATTATCTGGCAGTCTTATGTTCCCCCGGGACCTTTCGTGATTGACGATCTTTATCCTACCGCTGCCAGCGGCGATCTCGACGTCTCAGTACGCGAAGCGGATGGTTCGGTGCATCAGTTTATCCAACCGTTTTCTGCGGTACCGGTGATGCAACGGGAAGGTCAGTTCAAATATGCGCTGGCGGCGGGGAAATATCGGGCGGCAAATGACCAGGATAAGGAACCGACATTTCTGCAGACCACGCTGAGCTATGGTTTGCCGTGGGATACGACGGTCTATGGCGGGATGCTGTTCTCCGGAAATTACCGGGCTGGCGCATTGGGTATGGGTAAGGGGTTTGGCGATTTTGGCTCACTCTCTTTTGACACCACGTTTGCCCGTTCGCAATTACCCGAGAAGACACAGGAAGGGGTTTCGCTACGCGCGCAGTATGCTAAAGATTTTGCGACAACGGGGACGTCCCTGAGTCTGACGGGGTATCGCTATTCCTCATCGGGCTTTCGCGATTTTCAGGAAGCAAACGGCGATGTAAATCCGTTTCGCATCGCGGACGATGAAACTCGTCTTGATGACAACTGGCGCAATCAGCGTAATAAACGCAGTAAGGCGCAAATCACGCTGAATCAACGGCTCGGCGACTGGGGCAACGTTAATCTCTCAGCCTGGCAGCAGGATTACTGGGGCGGTGATAGCGAGCGTAGTGTTAACCTGGGATACAACACCAGCGTTAACAACATCAATTATGGCCTGAACTACAGCTACTCGAAAGGCCCATGGCGTCATGACAACGATCATATTGTCGCTTTTACCGTGCAGATCCCACTCTCACGTTTTCTGCCGGACAGCTGGATGACCTTATCTGCTAACAGCAATAAGAAAGGAGATACCGTTTCACAGATGGGATTATCTGGTGCAGCGCTGGAAGACAAAAACCTGAGCTGGAACGTACAGCAGGGCTATAACAGCAAAGGCTCCGATACGATGGGGAGCGCCTCGGTTAATTATAAAGGTCGTCATGGTGAGTATCAGCTTGGCTATAGCTACTCTCGTGATAACAGTCAGTTTTCCGTTGGGGCAATGGGCGGGTTGGTGGTTCACCCGTATGGTATTGCCGCGACTCAGCCTCTCGGTGAGACCCTGGCACTGGTAAAAGCGGATAACGCCGCCGGGGTGAAGGTGGCAAATAACAGCGGTATCTACACCGACAATAAAGGTTTTGCCGTGGTGCCATACGTCACGCCGTATCGGCAGAACAATCTATCGCTGGATACCGCGACATTGAATAAAAATACCGATGTGCTCAATGACACTCGTACGGTAGTCCCAACTAAAGGTGCTTTGGTCCTGGCTGATTACCCCACCGTAACGGGTTACAGAATCATGTTGCAACTGACCGGGAAAGCGATCCCTTTCGGGGCAACGGCCGAAATTAAAAACCGCGACAACGTGACGGATGGAATTGTTGATGAGCGTATGCGGGTCTGGCTAAACGGCGCGCCGGAAAAGGGCACCGTAGAGGTTCGCTGGGGAGGCGAGAGCTGTCATGCAACATATCAGATAACGCAGATTTCAGACAAAACGCACAACGTTACTGCGCAATGCCATTGAGCAGGAGAGAAAGAAACATGAAACATATTTTAGTCACCCTGATTTTTGCTGTACTGGGGATGTTTTCCCATGCAGTCCGGGCCTGGGATTGCACAACATTAACGTCGTCAACCACCGTATCGCCGCAAAGTATTACAATATCGCGAGATTTGCCTGTTGGCGCAGTTATTGGCACGCAGCTCGTGACCCCGACAATTAATGCGTTTAGTTGCTACGATTCTGCGGAGGGCGTTATCTCTAATCAGGTTTTAGGTGTGAAGGCGAACGGTACCTTCGATTCGATGGTGAACGGTTTGCGCGTTTATAAAACCAACATCGACGGTATTGGCTATGCGATATCGGGTTCAACGACAAAATGTGCGGGCGGTAGCGCGGCGGTCACCGGCAGTAATACGCTCCGGGGAGATGTTAATACCGCCAGACTCTGTGAGAACACCACCGGAATGGTGAGCTCCACCTTGAATGGCACTGTCACGGTGACGTTTTATAAAACTGCAACAGAAACTGGCTCCGGAACGATAACCGCCAAAACGGTAGGTGCGCTGGTCCTGTTGAATAACTCATTGCTTTGGCAATCCCCGGATGCCGCCGTCAATATCAATGCGTTTACGGTTACCACACCAGCCTGTAAGCTGACGACGGCATCAATACCTGTTGATATGCGTGAGGTGGATAAAAATGAATTTAATGGCAAAGGATCCACGCCCGGGGATGCATACACTCAGTCGTTTAATCTGCCGATGACCTGCAATGCCGGAACGAAGGTTAGCGTGAAGATGGAAGGGAATATTTTTGATGCGACTAAAGGGGTGATTAATACCACCGGAGGAACAGACGCTGCCACTGGGGTTGGGATCCAATTGCTTTATAACAATCAGCCGATGGCGTTGGGTTCCGATGTCGCCGTTGGCGCGTCCTCTGCTGGTGGATCATTCAGCGTGCCGCTCAAAGCGCGCTATTATCAGACCGGCGATCGCGTGACTACCGGTAGCGCGAACGGTGTGCTGTCATTCACGATGACGTATCAATAGTGATATTGTCAGCGCCCAATGGTATTTTATTCAGCCGTTTGTCGCGGTGGAATATCTGAGAACGCTGAATTCAGGTGACGCGTGTTGCCAGATTTCCCCGCCGATGGCGGCGGGGCCGATTTATCAGAACACGTTAAACTTATATTCGATAATCACTTCCGAAGAGAGCGAGTTAGCGCGACGGTAATCACCATCGGTAAGCACCGGGGTTTTGCCACTCATCTTATACGACCAGCCCGGTCCAAACATCGCCCAGACGGTGAGATTTTTCAGCCTTGGGTGCGACGGCACCCAGCGGCTGAAAGCGTTGATTTCCCCCGTGCGAACATGATTGCCGCGGTAGTTGAACTGGGCAATATTGCCTGCCAGGCCGATAGCCAGTTCTGGTGTCAGGTTGTAGTCCGACATATTCGAGAGCACCAGTTCGCCATCGCGCATATAGTCATTACCGGCATAGGCCATGGAGGTAAAGGTTCCCCGCGAGTTTTTGCTCATATGACGCGGATAGAAGCCCACCGCGTTGGCCTTGTTGGCATCGGTATAGCCCAGACCCCATTTGGTACTCCATCTATCGTCCTGCCATTTAACATCCATGGCGATATGCCAGGCATCGTCGTCAAAATCACGCTTGTTTGCCGGCATGGCTTTGTACGCATCCAACGCGTGAGTAGCGTACACCTGGGTACCAATGTTCAGCGCTTTTATCGGCTTGAGATTGGCAAACAGAATATGGCGGCGCAGATAGTCATCGCTTTCGCCATAGCTGTATTGCATGTTCAGCCGTTCGCTTTTCCACTGAATATCGCCGCTGGCGATATGGTTAATATAGCCCCCACTGTTGGTCTGGAAGCGCTTCTTATCCGGTGAGTTACGATCCATTGCGCTTTCAATGTAAGCGCCGCGCAGGGTGAATGGGCCGTAGTTCACGGCGCCGGTCCAGCCAAAGTAGGTGGTCGGAGAGAGCCGGGTTGAATTGGATATTACGCCAAAATTTTTCATCGTTTGCCAGCCCCAGCGGCCATTCAGCCCGACGCCTTCCAGTTGGTATCGCAGCTTAACGTTGCGTTGACCGAATTTTGAAAAGCCTTCAGCATTACTTTTTTTATTACCGCTGCCGTTGTTGTAGAGCACGCCGCGGGAGTTAAAGTAATCGCTGGCACCAAGCTTTACCGCGCTATACCAGGTCGCGTCAAAGCCAATAATATCGGCAAAATAGCCGGACTGATAATCAATGGCGACCCCCTGACCCCAGGCATTGTGGACTCTTTTCGGCCCGCTTTCTTCTTCCTTCAGATATTTCCAGTAGTTTTTAAAAGATACGTTCATATGTGACTGGCTAAATAATGGATCCTCGAGCACGGTGTCGACCATATCGCATTCTTTAACGTTGCTTTGTTGGGGGGCGGACCAGACACTGGCGGGAATTACCAGCATCATAATGGCGATTGTAATAGTATTGAATTTCATAATAAACCCCAGAGTCGGGACGTAGTTATTCAGGCGAGGTCATTTCGCCTGAAGCCTGCCGTAATGAATAATTAAATGCGAATATTATTGTTTGTCGAGAGCACGTTTCCCGGCTTCAACATACTTCATCGTGCCGATTTCAGGAATGATATATTTACCGTCGTTATAAATTATTTTTACCACGGCAGCATTGGCGAGCGGTTTATTTTTTGCGTTATCGTCCGTTAAATCTGAAATCATAATTTGCATTGCGGTACCGGATGAAATCGCCAGCACATTTTTTTCCCCACGCGCCTGCGCATTCTCAACGATAGTGCGCAGGGCTGCCTGGGTGCGGGTTTTTACCTGCTGATAATTTTCCGCCATTCCTTTTGGATCGGCAGCAGCCAGCGCATTTTGGTTGGTATCGACGGATAGTTTTCCTGCTTTCATTTGGCTGAAAAGCGCCGCGCCATCTTTAAGACCTAACTGCCTGGCACCTGCCGCAGCCATCTCTTTGTTATAGCCACCTTCGAAACCGCCGAAGAACGCTTCACGCAAACCGCTTAGCTCAGTGAGTTGGTAATTACTTACTCCGGCTTGTTTGAGGATAACATGCATGGTTTCACGCTGACGTCCGGCATCGCTGGAATAAAAACTATCAAATGGAATGCCTTTTAACCCCTCGCCAAGATAGCGGGCAACGCGAATGCCGTCTTCGGTGAGCGGTGAATCGGCCCAGCCTTGAACACGGTCAAACGTATTCAGCAGTGTTTTTCCATGGCGAGCGAAATAGATATTCACGCCATCGTCATGTTTAACTTCAGTCGCAGAGCAGGTTGCTGCGCCTGCCGCCATCATTAATACGACTATCCATTTCTTCATATTATTCTCCATCTGAATGGTCTTTTTATATGCAAAAAAAAACCTACGTCAGATACCCGATGTGGAACATAAATAACATTATGTTCGCCGGTGCTATCCGATGTAGGTTTCGCCTGCTCTTAACAGTAACAATCCAACACCGGAGACGTTATCACTAAAGATGAGAAAAGGCATCTTCTGCGTATTATGAATATCAATAAATGTGATCATCTTCATGACGGTAATTCTGATGGTAGGGTTTTATTCTGAATTTAATTTTCGGACTAATAGGTGATTTTGAATTGGGATTATTATCAGGGATTGAGCTTTGTCACAAAATTCAGTGATTGCGACTGGACTCTTCCACGCTCTGACGTTATTTTCCTCTCTCTATCTGGGATTGTTACTGACCGCAGGCAAAACCTAAGATTCTTGTACGTCAATTTGGCTGACGACAGGCGTCTTAGGTTTTTTTTTGTCGAAGAAATAGCTCTGCTACCCAATAAGGAGTGAAGATGAGAACGAAAATCCTGACCGCCGCCATTTTGGCGCTATCTTCCGCCAGCGTACAGGCTGCTGAAAAACCGCTGAAAATACTGCTGGTTAATGATGATGGTTGCCAGTCTGTGGGCACGACCTCGTTGCAGGAAAAACTGGCCGCCAAAGGGTATGACGTCTGGATGGTGGCGCCGACAACCAACCAGAGCGGTATTGGTTCGGCAATTACCTTTAAGACGGGTAAAATTTTTGACGTTAAAAAAGTTGCTGACAAGCGCTACTGCTTTCCGGGAACGCCCGCGGATGCGCTGGATTTTGGCCTGTGGGGCGTTCTGAAAGATACGCCGCCGGATCTGGTTATTTCGGGTGTCAACGATGGCCCCAATACCGGTATGGCGCAGGTTAACTCCGGTACCGTGAGTGCCGCGGCCCGTGCTTTACGCTATGGTTTCCCGGCGATAGCGGCCAGCATTGGTTATCGCTTCACGGAAGAAGAGATGAAAAACAAGTGGCCGAGCACGCATAAATATTGGCCCGATTCAGTGGATTATGTTGTCTCATTGGTGGATAAACTGAATGCCGCTCATAAACCGGGTAACCCAATTTTGCCGCAGGGATCGGGACTGAGCATTAACTATCCGCCGCTGCCGTCGGCTGAAATTAAAGGCATTCATTATGTTGGGAATGAACAATTTCCTGCGCCGCAGATTGGTTATGAACTACTCCCTGATGGCACGGCAAAACAGACGATGAATCCGGAAGCGATAAAACCAGCGGAAGGAGATAATGATTCAGGCTGGTTGAACAAAGGATATGTTACTTACACTCTGTTTGATGGTTCATGGAATGCGCCGCAATACCAGGCGCAATATGAGACTCTGCTCGGAAAATGACGATATAGCGATATGCAATATAAAGAAGACGCGTCAATCCGCGTCTTCTCCATAAACTGATGATGAATATTATTCGTTGAAGAACCAGTATCCCTGATTAATTAAACGAGTCAATTCGGTAATAAAGGCCGGGTTGCGTAGCGCCGTCTCACCCAATTCATGTTTACTCAGGAGCGTATAGCGGCAAAGCGCGTCCAGGGCCTGAGGGTCCGTAGGCTCCAGTTGTTCACTATTCACAAAGAAACAATCGCCGATATGTAGTACGCGCAGGCCGCTCAGGCGAGTCAGCATTTCGCCGCCCAGTAGCGCATCGACAATTTCTTCTTCTTCATAGGGCGGTTCAGCAGGTGCAATATCCAGTTCGTGACGTGAAGTGGTGGCGAAGCTGCCAAACCACTGCGTGAAATCTTGCGGCTGGCTAATCATTTCGATCATCATGCCGCGCAGACGTTCGAGTTCATACTCTTCCACCCTGCCCGGATGTTGGCGGCAGGTTAAATCCGGATCGCTGTAGTGCTCGCTGCCGAGATCATTCTCCAGCACGTAATCAGCAAAACTGCTGATTAAATCGCGACCATTTGGTCCCCGGAAGCCGACAGAGTAGTTCAGCGCCGTTTCGTGGGTAATCCCGTCATGTGGGAATCCCGGTGGGATGTACAGAATATCGCCGGCGCACAGATTCTCATCAATAATCGGCGGGAACGGCTCGACATGTAATAGCGCTGGATGTGGGCAGAACTGACGCATCGGCAGTTTATCGCCCACTCGCCAGCGACGGCTGCCCATACCCTGAATAATAAAGACGTCATACTGGTCGATATGCGGGCCGACTCCGCCTCCAGGCACCGAAAAGGAGATCATTAGATCGTCCAGACGCCAGTCTGGCAACACGCGGAAGGGGCGCACCAGTTCTGCTGCGGGCATATGCCAGTGGTTTACGGCCTGTGCCAGTAATGACCAGCCGGTTTCGCCGAGATCATCAAAATGTTCAAATGGACCGCTGCTGGCCTGCCATTGGCCGTGCTCCAGGCTTACCAGCCGACTGTCGACTTCTGGCTCCATAGCTAACCCTGCCAGCTCATCTGGCGTAATCGGATCGACGAAGTTCGGGAAAGCGTTCTTTAATACTACCGGCTGCTTTTGCCAGTATTTTTCTAAAAACTCGGGCCAGTTAATGTTGAGTTGATAAGCCATAGGTTTACACCAGATAAGAAGAAACGGCCCTGATTATAGAAACATGCAACCACACGCCGCTTTGTCATGGGTCAAGGCTGTTGCTTAAGTCGTCAACCGGGCGTAAAGATGCAGAAAAAAGAAGAGTCGACGAGGACAATGCTAATTTTCACAAAGTGTTATTTTTGACGGAAAGTCGCGACAGACCATGCAATATCTGGCTTTGTTCTGTTTCGTGTACATAGACAGTTGTGGCTAAAAGATTAAATTATGAGCGGTTGATAAGTTTTTTGTATTTTAAGGGTTGCTATATCCCGGGAGCTCCCTATAATGCGCCTCCACTGACACGGCAGACGTGAATCACTTCACAAACAATCCGGTCGGTTGCAGAGAAAAATCCTTAAATAACGGGTTGACTCTGTAAGAGGAAAGCGTATTATACGCCACCTCGCGACAGGCGCTCAAGCGCGTCGCAACTGCTCTTTAACAATTTATCAGACAATCTGTGTGGGCACTCAAAGTGACATGGATTCTTAACGTCTTCGGACAATAAATGAATACCAAGTCTCTGAGTGAACACGTAATTCATTAC